>JAFGXB010000168.1 GCA_016936875.1 Burkholderiaceae bacterium
CCCGCCGGAAGACCGCGGCTACTTTGGCCGCGCCCAACTCACGCAGGATCTCTCCGCCGTCACCGGCGCCTGCCTGCTCGTGCGCAAGAGCACGTTCGCACAGGTCGGCGGTCTGGATGAAGACAAGTTCAAGGTGTCATACAACGATATCGACCTGTGCCTGAAAGTGCGTGAGGCCGGATTGCGCATCGTGTTCACGCCTTATGCCCTGCTGATGCACGAAGGTTCGGCCAGCCAGAAAGGCGGCACCGAAACCAAACCGGATGATGCCAAGCTCAAACGTTTCGCCGCCGAAAAGGACGCCATGTTCGCCAAATGGCTGCCGCAGCTTGCCTTCGACCCCGCCTACAACCGTCACCTCAGCCTGGCCAGCACCGACTTCCTTCTCGAAGACCAGCCGCCCTTGAGTTGGGACCCGGCCTGGCGGCCACGCCCCCGCGTGCTGGTGCACTCCGCCGACCGCGACGGCTGCGGCGAATACCGCATCATCGCCCCCATGCGCGCCCTCAACCGCGCCGGGCTCACCCAGGGCTGGGAAACCATGCGCCTGTTTGAACCCGCCGAAATGGAACGCATGCAGCCCGACACGCTGGTGGTGCAGCGGCAGATGGAGTGGCCGCAAATCGAGGCGCTGGAGCGCCACGCCCGCACCAGCAAGGCCTTTCGCGTGTTCGAGATCGACGATCTCATCACCAACCTGCCGCACAAGAGCGTGCACAAGAGCAGCATCCACAAAGACATCGCCAAGCGCTTTCGCAAGGCCGCCGGGCTGTGCAACCGGCTGGTTGTGGCCACCGAGCCGCTGGCCAAGGCCTACGCCCATTTCACCGACGAAGTGGTGGTGCAGCCCAACTATCTCGAAGCCGCGCGCTGGGGGCATCTGCAACCAGCCCGCGCCAAGCGCGCCAAGCCGCGTGTGGGCTGGGCCGGCGGCATCGGCCACACCGGCGACCTCGAACTGATCACCGATCTGGTGCGCGATACGGCCACCGAGGTCGATTGGGTGTTTTTCGGCTTGTGCCCCGAAGCGCTCAAGCCCCTCGTCAAGGAATTCCACCCCGGCGTGCCGCTCGATCAATACGCCGCCAAGCTCGCCGCGCTCGACCTCGATCTGGCGATTGCGCCGCTGGAAGACAACGCCTTCAACGAAGCCAAGAGCCATCTGCGCCTGCTGGAGTACGGCATCCTCGGCTATCCCGTGATCTGCTCAGACCTCGCGCCCTATCAGGGAGATTTTCCCGTCACCCGCGTGGCCAACCGCTACCGCGACTGGACGCGCGCCATGCGCGACGCCGTGGCCGACCGCCCCGCGCTGCGCGCCCAGGGCGACGCGCTGCGCGCCAAGGTGCTGGCCGACTGGATGATGGAAGACCATCTGGACACCTGGCTGAGAGCGTGGCTGCGCTGAGGGCGCCCCCGATTGATCCGGCACGTTGACGTTTGAAACTGCACCGCTCCCCACCCCGACCCTCCCCACGTCTGGGGAGGGAGTGAACTCGCCTTTTTCGTCAACGGAAAAGGCCGAAAGAGAGATGCCCACCCCGACCCTCCCCACGGCTGGGGAGGGAGAGAAACACTTGGGGCGGCCCGGCGTGTTTCTCATGAGGTAGTGAACAAATTCAGGCCGTCCCCAACTAGCCGCTGCTAGCATCGAAGCCACGCCGAAGACACCTTTCTTCCAGTCATGAACAGCCCCACGACCTCGCCCGAAACCTCCCAGACCGATGGCCCGAGCGCCATCATGCACGCGCACATCGCGCGCCAGCCCATCGTTGATCGCAAGCAGCAGATCGTCGGCTATGAATTGTTCGCACGCGAAAGCAGCACCGCCGAACAGGCTCCTGCCCATCACAGCGCGGAGACCGACAGTGTGCTGCTGTTCAACGCCCTGTCCAATATCGGCGCGGAAAATCTGTTCGGCGAAAAGCTCGCCTTCATCAACTGCGTGGTCGAAGACCTCAAGGCCGAGCATCTCGACATCGTTTTCCCCGACCGCATCGTGCTCGAAGTGCCGCGCATTTACGGAGACGACTCCGCTGGCATCGCCGAAGTTGCCGCGCTGCTCAAGCCCCTGAAGGAACGCGGATTCCAGCTTGCGGCCGGCCCCTTTGCCGCCGCCTCGCTATACGCCGGGTGGCTGCCATTTCTCAGCTTCATCAAGGCCGACGTGCAAAGCATTTCCGCCAATGTGGCCGTGGCCCTGCAACGCAAAGCCGAGAACCATCGCCATGTGCGCCTGGTGGCCGAGAGGGTGGAAACTCCCGAGCAGTTCAAGACCTATTTCGACGCCGGTTTCCACTTCTTTCAAGGCTATTACTTCGCCCGGCCGCAGACCATCAGCGCCAAGGTCATCAACCCCGCCCATGCCAATGTGCTGCAACTGATGAACCTGGTCATGCGGCAGGCCGAGCTGAACGAAATCGAGATGGTGCTCAAGCGCGATCCGGCCCTGTCCTTCAAGCTGCTGCGCTACATCAACTCCTCGGGCTTCGGGCTGATGTCCGAGGTCACGTCGTTCCGCCACGCCGCTGCCATCCTCGGCTACAAAAAATTGTTTCGCTGGCTGGCCCTGCTGCTCGCCACAGTGCCGGGCAGCGCCGCCTCGCCCGCCGTGGCGCGCACCGCCATCACCCGCGGCCGCATGATGGAACTGCTGGTCAAGGACACCCTGTCTGACGAAGACGGCGACAACGCCTTCGTCGTCGGCATTTTCTCCATGCTCGACGTCATGCTCGGCGTCCCCATGGACAAGGCCCTGGCTGAAATCACCCTGGCCGACCCCATCGTCATGGCCCTCAAAGACAACACGGGGGTGTTTGGCAGCTATCTGCAACTCGCCCGCGCCGTTGAGCAGCGCGACTTTGACAATCTCGACTTCCTGTCCTCGGCACTCGGCATCCAGGGCTGGCGCGTCAGTTCCGTCCACCTCGCCGCGCTGGCCTGGGTGGAACAGCTCGGCATCTGAGAGGGTGTGAACGCATCCCGCAAACGCACCCCATGCAATCCGACATCACCGCCAAGCTGTTCCGCGAGGAATATCAGGTCGACTCCGAGCAGAAGGCCGACCATGTGCTGCAGAAGATCATCGAGCGCCACGAGCCGCTGGCCGTGCTGCCGCACGACCGGGCGGAAGAATTCAGCTCCACCCTGCTGGTGGTCAATCGACCGAAGCAGTGGCTGATCATTGACGAACTCACCCCGGATTCAGGCAACCGCCGACTGGAACATCACGCGCCGTTTTTCACCATCGGGCGCTATGAAGGCGTGTTCGTCGGCTTTCAGTCCAAGCTGATCGAACGCTTCGACTACGAGGGCTACGGTGCCCTGCGCATCACCTACCCCGACCTGATCTATTACCTGCAGCGGCGCAATTTCTTCCGCGTGTCCGTGGCACCTGGCGACCTGAGCACGGTGGACATTCAGCGCCGCGGCGCCAAGCCGCTTTACGGCCAATGCCACGACCTCAGCGTCAACGGCATGCGCCTGCTGGTCCCTTCCGCGCTCGACTACGCCCTGACCACCGGGGAATACATTCCGCTGGTGCGCTTCAGCCTGGAGGATGTGGAACTCGCCGTCGAAGCCGAGGTGCGCTACGTGGGCAGCCTGCGCGACACAAAAACCCGCCAGCCCGTGCGCCAGCTCGGGCTCCAGTTCCTGAACATGGCGCCAGGGTTTGAGCAGCGCCTGCAAGCCTATGTGCAGCGGCGCGACCGCGAGCTGCTGCGCGAAGCCAAACGCTGAAATCAGGGCGAAAAAATTCCTTAGCCCAGAACCACAACGCGCTCGGCAAAATCGCTTGGCAGTTGCACTTCGGCCTGCGGCGCGAACACGCCGTCTCCCTCCACATCGGCGGCTTCCACAATGTGCTGGGACAAGCGTCCGGTTTTCCCATCGAACAACAGCGGAGCCTGCCGGTGCGCCCGCAGCGGCTGGCCGACCTGGCCAGGCAACAGCACCATGACCATCGGCATGGCCCCAGCGGGAAGATGCGCAAAACGCAAACCGAAATGCGCGGCCTGAACGAGTAGAAAACTGACCGCGGCGTCATCCAGAGACTGCAGCCAGACAAAGGGACGCTCAGTCTGCAGGCTGATCAGTCCGAAGTGCTGCAAGGCGTCGAATCCGGGCAGCGCCGTTTCGGCAGACCAGATCTGCCCGGGCTGAAACGGCAAAGGCCCGAAGCGCGTGGGCCACATGCCGGCCCGCACGGCGGCGGTCGTTGCGGTGTCGATTTGCTGTGCGCCCGTCACTTTGCGTCTCCATCGGTCTGCGCGGAAAGCCAGTGCGCCACGGACCAGTCTTGCGGCGCAACCGCCGCCTGGTTGTCCTGGCTGATCTGCGCATACAGCTCTTCGCGCAGGATGCGCAGGTCAAGCGGCCCTTCAATCCCCAGCCGCACCTTGCCCGGCGCTGACTGCAAGACCACCACGCGAATCGTGTCGCCAATCCGGATGGCTTCTCCGGGGCGGCGGGTGAGAATGAGCATGGGTTGGGGTGGGACTGCGGCGCGTCTCGAAAGCGACGCTCAGGCGCTGACCAGAAGGCGCGCTGCCGCGCCGCCAGCCTGCCCCTGACCCTGCGCGCCGTAAAGGCCGAGGTCGTCCGAGGTGCCGCGCAAGAGGTGCAAAGCGCCTTCGGTATTGCGCGCCAAGGCCATGATCATGGCGCCATTGCGCTGATTGGCCAGCGAGACCTGTTTCGCCAGGGTTTGCACCTGTCCCCAAAGAGCGGAGTTGCTGGCCGCGTTGTCGTGCTGAAGAGCGGCGAGGCGTTGTTGTTCCAGGAATTCCAGTTCCGCAAGCTGGGCGGTTTTCTGCTCCGTCAAGCCGGGGAGTTGCTCAATGGCGGCCTGCAGCAGGCAGGCGTGTTCGGAGACAAGCAGACGATCAAACGCCTGCAGCGTGTCCAGTTGCTGACGTAGAAGCCCCTCGACCGTCGGCTGCATGGGCGTCAATTGGAAGTCGGCTTGGAGACGCTGAGCAGGGACTGACTGTCCTGCAGCAGACCGCTGGCGATGCGCTTTGGATCGACTGCGTACTGGCCGCTCTGAATCGCGCTTTGCAAGGCGGCGATGCGCGCATCGCTGGCCGGTGGCGTAGCACCCTGCGTGCTGGCCATCTGCAGCATTTGGCCAGCATTCGAGATGGA
>JAFGXB010000169.1 GCA_016936875.1 Burkholderiaceae bacterium
ACCGCGCGACCCGGTGATGAGTACATTGTTGGCCGGTTTTCCCTGCACGAACTGGCGGGTGTTGCGCTCGACTTTGCGCCGTTGCTCATCGATGCCAATCAAGTCGCCATACGCAATGGGCGAGAGTTTGTGTACCGGCACCAACTGTTTACGCCCCCCTTTGCTGACCCAGCGGAACGCGACCGAGGCCGCCCAGTCCGGCTCAGGCGCAGCCGCTGGCAGGATGGTTTCCAGCCGGTCGAGCAGACTGTGGGCACGGGTGAACAGCGCGACGAGTTGCTGCGAAAGATCGGCGGTGGACTGCGCCGCAGACGGCGGCGCAGATGGCGCGGAAACGGAAGTGGCGACTGGCGGGCGCTTGCGGCTGGCGGACATATCAGGAACGGTAGTCGGCGTTGATGGAGACATAGTCGTGCGACAGATCGCAGGTCCACACCGTCGCGGCGCTGGCTCCGCGCCCCAGCACGATGCGCACGGTGATTTCAGCCTGCTGCATCACCCGCTTGCCGTCCTCCTCGCGGTACGCCGGGTTGCGCCCGCCGCGGGTGGCCACATGCACGTCGTCGAGATACAGATCGACACCATCCACGTCCAGATCGGCCACGCCGGCGTAACCGACAGCGGCCAGAATGCGGCCGAGATTGGGGTCGCTAGCGAAGAACGCGGTCTTGACCAGCGGCGAATGCGCCACGGCGTAGGCCACCAGCCGCGCCTCGTCCCGGCTGCGCGCCCCGTCCACCTGCACGCTGATGAATTTGGTTGCGCCCTCGCCGTCGCGCACAATGGCCTGCGCCAGTTGCTGCGCCAGCGCAGTGAGCGCGGCCTGCAAAGCCTGCGCCTGCGGGCTGGCAATGCTGGTGATGCGAGGCAGCGCCGCCTTGCCGGTGGCCACGACGACCAGCGAATCATTGGTCGAGGTATCACCATCGATGGTGATACTGTTGAACGACGCATCCGCCGCGGCGCGGGTGAGGTGTTGCAGCACGTCTGGGCTCACGGCGCAATCAGTGGCCATGAAGCCGAGCATGGTCGCCATGTTCGGACGGATCATGCCCGCCCCCTTGCTGATGCCAGTGAGCGTAATGGTCACACCATCGATCACCACTTGCCTGCTGGCCGCCTTGGACAAGGTGTCGGTGGTCATGATGGCCTGGGCGGCGTCGGCCCAGCCCGCGCTGCGCGCTGCGGACAGGGCCGCAGGCAGCCCGGCAATCAGGCGCGGCATGGGCAGCGGCTCCAGAATGACGCCTGTCGAGAACGGCAGCACTTGTGCCGGGTTCACACCCAGCAGACCAGCAAGTTCCTCGCAGGTCTGCTGGGCGTCGGTCAACCCTTGCGCGCCGGTGCCGGCATTGGCGCAGCCGGTGTTGATGACCAGAGCGCGCACGTCCTGCCCGCCAGTCGCCTGCAGGTGCTGACGGCAGACCTGCACCGGCGCCGCGCAAAACCGGTTTTGCGTGAACACACCTGCCACGCTGGCGCCGGGGGCGATCTGGATCACGGTGAGATCTTTGCGTCCGATCTTGCGGATCTGCGCTTCGGTCACCCCGAGGAGCACGCCCTCAACGGCGTGCAGGGCGGATGGATCAGGCGCTTTCAGATTCACGGCCATGACGGGCTCTCCAGAAAAAGACGGTGATCAAGCTGAGGGCACTCAACAGCCGGGTTCAGCTCAGTTTGCCGTGGCAATGTTTGTATTTCTTGCCGCTGCCGCAGGGGCAGGGATCGTTGCGGCCCACTTTGGTGTACAGGTCCGCTTCCTGCGCCGCCGCCGCGCCACCCGCCACGGCCATTGCAGCCAGTGCCGCCTCGGAGCTGTCGAGCACGGAAATGCCCGACGCCGCATCCGCGTGCTGGAAGTTGACGTGGATGCGCTGCGCCTTCTGTTCCATGCTCTCGGCAGCCTGCTCGGCCTGTTCAGGGCTTTGCACCTGCACGGTCATCAGCACACGGGTCACTTCGGTTTTCACCGAATCGAGCAACATGCCAAACAGCTCGAAGGCCTCGCGCTTGTACTCCTGCTTGGGTTGTTTTTGCGCGTAGCCGCGCAGGTGAATGCCCTGGCGCAGGTGGTCGAGCGAGGACAGATGTTCGCGCCATTGCTGGTCGAGCGTCTGCAGCAGCACCACGCGTTCGAACTGGGCAAAGTTCTCCTTGCCGACCTGCTCGATCTTGGTGGTGTAGGCGGCGTCTGCCGCGTCGAGCACACGCGCAAGCACGTCCTCGTCGGTCATGTTCTCGTCGGATTCCAGCCAGCCCTTGAGCGGCAACTCGATCTGCCATTCGTCGCGCAGCACCTTTTCCAGCCCCGGAATGTCCCACTGCTCCTCCATGCTCTGCTCGGGCACATAAGCGCGCACCAGATCAGTGAATGCGCCCTGGCGCAGCGCGGTGATCTGCTCACTCACTTCGGTGGAGTCGAGCAGCTCATTGCGCTGCTGGTAGATGATTTTGCGCTGCTCGTTGGACACGTCGTCGTATTCGAGCAGTTGTTTGCGGATGTCGAAGTTGCGCGCCTCCACCTTGCGCTGCGCGCTCTCGATGGAACGCGTGACCATGCCGGCTTCGATGGCCTCGCCCTCGGGCATTTTCAGCCGTTCCATGATGGCCTTGACCCGGTCGCCAGCGAAAATGCGCATCAGCGAATCGTCGAGCGACAGATAAAAACGGGTGGAGCCGGGATCGCCCTGGCGACCGCTGCGGCCGCGCAACTGGTTATCCACGCGGCGGCTTTCATGCCGTTCGGTGCCAATGATGTGCAGCCCGCCCGCCGCAATCACCTTGTCGTGCAGTGATTGCCATTCGCTCTTGATGGTGTGGACCTTGGCGGCCTTTTCCTCGTCCGAGAAATTGGGGTCGGCCTCGATGATCTCGCACTGCTTTTCCACATTGCCGCCAAGCACGATGTCGGTCCCACGACCGGCCATATTGGTGGCAATGGTGATCATGCCCGGACGCCCGGCCTGCGCCACGATTTCCGCTTCGCGCGCATGCTGCTTGGCGTTGAGCACCTGGTGCGCCAGTTTTTTCTGCTGCAGCAGCATCGAGAGTTTTTCACTGCTCTCAATAGAGGTGGTGCCCACCAGCACCGGCTGGCCGCGCTCGAAACAGTCGCGGATGTCTTCGACCACCGCCAGATCGCGTTCATGCGCGGTTTTGTACACCTTGTCTTGCGCGTCCTTACGGCGGATGGGCTTGTTGGTCGGGATGACCACGGTTTCAAGCTTGTAGATTTCCTGAAACTCGAAAGCCTCGGTGTCTGCCGTGCCCGTCATGCCGCCGAGTTTGGCGTACATGCGGAAGTAGTTCTGGAAAGTGATCGACGCCAGGGTCTGGTTTTCACTCTGGATGTCCACACCTTCCTTGGCCTCGACCGCCTGATGCAGTCCATCGGACCAACGCCGCCCGGACATGATGCGGCCGGTGAACTCGTCAACAATGACGACCTCGCCGTTCTGCACCACATAATGCTGGTCGCGGTGATACAGGTGATTGGCGCGCAGGGCTGCGTACACATGGTGCATCAGCAGGATGTTGCTCGGGTCGTACAGCGTGGTTCCCGACGGAATCAACCCCATTTCCGCCAGGATGGCCTCGGCCTTTTCGTGGCCCGATTCGGTGAGAAAGACCTGGTGCGCCTTCTCGTCCACGGTGAAGTCGCCCGGTTTTTCCACGCCCTTGCCGGTGATGGGATCTTCCTCGCCGATCTGCCGCTCCAGGCGCGGCACGATGACGTTGATCTTTTTGTAAAGCTCGGTGTTGTCGTCCGCTTGGCCGGAAATGATGAGCGGAGTGCGCGCCTCGTCGATCAGGATGGAGTCGACTTCGTCGATCAGCGCGTAGTTCAAGCCGCGCTGTACCCGCTCCACAGGCTCGTACACCATGTTGTCGCGCAGGTAGTCGAAGCCGTATTCGTTATTGGTGCCGTAGGTCACATCGGCGGCATAGGCGGCCTGCTTTTCCGGCTTGGTCATATTGGGCAGGTTGATGCCCACGCTCAGGCCCAGGAAGTTGTAGAGGTGCCGCATCCACTCCGCGTCACGCCGCGCGAGGTAGTCGTTCACCGTCACCACATGCACGCCCTTGCCCGACAGGGCATTGAGGTAGACCGGCAGCGTGCCCACCAGGGTCTTGCCCTCGCCGGTGCGCATTTCGCCGATCTTGCCGTGATGCAGCGCCATGCCCCCGATCATCTGCACATCGAAGTGGCGCATCTTCAGTGCGCGCTTGCCGCCTTCGCGCACGACGGCGAACGCCTCCGGCAGCAAATCGTCGAGGCTGCGGCCGCCTGCGACCTGCTGACGGAACTCGTCGGTCTTGGCCTTCAGCGCATCGTCGCTGAGTTGCTCGAACTGCGGTTCCAGGGCATTGATGCGCTCGACCACGCGTCGGTACTGGCGCAGCAAACGCTCGTTGCGGCTGCCGAACAGACTGGTGAGGAATTTGACTGGCATGGGAAGGCGGACTCCGGGCCCGCTGTCTTGAGTGTTTGATGGGAACACCGCTGCGGCACACGCCTGCGCGGTTTCCAGAACTTTTCATTGTATGCGTGCGTTTTTCCGCCACCCGCACTGGCACAATGGAGGTGGATTCGCCGTTTTCCAGTCCGTTCCCTTCTGTTCATGCCCGCCAAACGCCCTGCTGTTGCCCCGTCCCTGCAAAAAGGAGCGAAATCGCTGTCGGCCTGGGCGCAAGTCACACTGCCCATCGCCGCACTGCGCGATGCGGCGATGCTGTCGCGGCAGATGTGGAGCGCGGTGCAGCCAATGCTTCCCGCCGCGCTGCGCGGCGGGGTGCAACCGGGGCGATGGCAGGAGGGCGTTTGGAGCCTGACCGCGCGTTCCAGCGCTGTGGCTGCCAAACTCAGCCAGTTCAAGCCGACGCTGCTGCGTCATTTGCAGGAACGCGGTTTTGCCCTGCGCGACATCCGCATTCGGGTGCAACCACAAGTGGAACGCTCCGCCCCGTCAGCGCAACCGCAGTCCCAGGGGCCAAGCTGCCCGCCTGCGGTGAAGGACCGGCTGCGCGCCCTGCTCGGCCGCGCGGGCTGAAGCGCCCGTCAAAAGGCAAACGTGGGAATGGCGCGAAAGCCCGCGGGCGCGTGTGCGGCGTCATCGAAACTGACAATTTCGTAGGCGCTTTGGTCGGCGAAAAGTTCGCGCAGCAGCAGGTTGTTGACCGCATGCCCACTGCGAAAAGCGCTGTAGGCGCCTATCAACGCCTTGCCTGCCACATACAGATCGCCAATGGCGTCGAGTGTTTTGTGTTTGACGAATTCGTCGTCGAAGCGCAGGCCTTCCTGATTGAGCACGCGGTATTCGTCCATGACGATGGCGTTTTCCATGCTGCCCCCCAATGCCAGCCCACGCTCGCGCAGGGTTTCGACATCGCGCATGAAACCGAAGGTGCGGGCGCGGGCGATGTCTTTCACATACGAGTCGCGCCCGAGGTCGAACACAGTGGACTGCGCGGTCTGATCGACGGCGGGATGGTCAAAGTCGATGTCGAAGCTGAGCTTGAAACCATCGTAAGGCTCCAGCCGCGCCCACTTCTGGTCGTTGCCCTGTCCAAGCCGCAACTCCACGGGTTTGCGCACCCGGATGAAACGCTTTGGAGAATTTTGCAGCGCAATGCCTGCCGATTGCAGCAAGTAGACGAAAGAAGACGCCGATCCATCGAGGATGGGAATTTCCTCGGCGGTCACGTCGATATACAGGTTGTCGATGCCAAGGCCGGAGCAGGCCGAGAGCAGGTGCTCGACGGTGTTAATTTTCACGTCGCCGCGGCCCAGCGTGGTGGCCATGCGCGTGTCCACCACGGCAAAGGGATTCAAGGCAATCTCCACCGGCTCGCTCAGATCGGTGCGGGTGAACACAATGCCGGTATCAGGCGGCGCCGGGCGCAGGGTGAGTTCCACCCGCTCGCTGCTGTGCAGGCCCACGCCCACAGCGCGATTGACGGATTGGATGGTGCGTTGCGCCAGCATGATTTTTTATGGAGAAGTATTTTTTGATTGCGTGAAGCTATGAATTCTAAAGACTTTGCGCACAAAGTGCTCAGGTGAAAAAACGGCCCGAGTCTCCGCGCAAACTCCCGAACGCGCCGACGCGGCGTCCGCCCTGACAGGGAGGTGATCTGTCAGGGCGAAACCCATGCGTCGGCGCTCACGCTGCAGCGACACACCCGCGCGGAGCCGGGTCACTCCGTCGGGTGGACGGGCGACCCCTGCGGTTCGGCACTCGCCGCCACAGCGCATCGCCGCGTCCGGTCACCGGGCGCGTCCGAGGATGGTGGTTCAGTCCGCCTGCTTGCGCAGGAAGGCCGGAATTTCCATCTCGTCCATGCCGCTTTGCATCAGCGCGTTCACATGCGCCGAAGGAGCGCCGCGGCCGCTGCGCCAGATTGCCGGGCTTTGATACGGGTCTGCGCCAGCTTGCCCACCATAGCCATGCGTCATCAACGGCGCATTGTCCGTGCCGGTGCGGATGATTGTGAGTTCCGGCGCGGCCTTTTCAACCTTGCCGCTCAGCCCGGTGGCCAGCACGGTGACGCGCAGCGCGTCGCCCATGGTCGGATCATTCACCGTACCGAAGATGATGTTGGCTTCCGGCGAGGCATAGGCGCGGATGGCGTTCATCGCCTCGCGGGTTTCGCCCAGACGCAGCGAGTCGTCGGCGGTGATGTTCACCAGCACGCCCTTGGCGCCCGAGAGGTCCACGCCGTCGAGCAGCGGGCAGACCACGGCCTGCTCGGCAGCCAGGCGGGCGCGGTCGGGGCCACTGGCCATCGCGGTGCCCATCATCGCCTTGCCCGGCTCGCCCATCACGCTCTTCACGTCCTCGAAGTCGGCGTTGATCAGGCCCGGCACGTTGATGATTTCGGCAATGCCGCCGGTGGCGTTCTTCAGCACGTCATTGGCTTTGCCGAAGGCTTCCTTCTGCGAGATGTCGTCGCCATACACTTCCAGCAGCTTCTCGTTGAGCACGACGATGAGCGAATCGACATTGGCCTCCAACTCCGCCAGGCCCTGCTCGGCATTCGACGTGCGCTTGGCACCTTCGAACTCAAACGGACGGGTCACCACGGCCACGGTCAGAATGCCCATCTCGCGGGCGATCTTGGCGATCACCGGCGCGGCGCCGGTCCCCGTGCCGCCGCCCATGCCAGCGGTGATGAACAGCATGTGCGCGCCTTCGAGCGCATCGCGGATCTGGCCGCGCGCCTGATCGGCCGACTCGCGCCCGACCACCGGCTTGCCGCCCGCGCCCAGTCCGGTTTTTCCCAGTTGCAGGAACTGGTGTGCGCTCGACGTTTTGAGCGCCTGCGCGTCGGTATTCGCGCAGATGAATTCCACCCCGCGCACGCCCGATTCAATCATGTGTTCGACCGCGTTGCCGCCGCCGCCGCCAACACCGATCACCTTGATGTTGGTTCCCTGGTTGAACGCGCTGTGGGCGTCGTTCTCGATCATTTCAAAAGCCATTTCACACCTCCGTTAAAAACCGGCTGACGCACCCTACGTCCGCCGAACACACCCTGCACCCCCGCGCCCGGACCCTCCGGACACCGGCGCACAGAACTCAAAAATTCCCTGCAAACCATTCGCGCAACCGGCCGAGCGTGCCCTTGACCGAACTGCTTTTCTGCGCAATGCGCGCGCCGCGCTGCCGCTGATGCAGCGCTTCGCCCAACAGCCCCATCACGGTGGCCATGCGCGGATTGCGCACCATGTCGGCCAGCGGGCCGCTGTAGCTGGGCGTGCCCACGCGCACCGGCTTGAGAAAGATGTCTTCGGCCAGTTCGACCATGCCGGGCATCTGCGCCGAACCACCGCAGAGCACCACGCCGGAAGAGAGCACATCCTCGAAGTGCGAATCGCGAATCACCTGCTGCGCGAGCGCGAAAATTTCTTCGGTGCGCGGCTCGATCACACTGGCGAGGACCTGGCGCGACAACATGCGCGGGCCGCGATCGCCCAGTCCGGGCACCTCCAGCGTTTCTTCGGGATTGGCCAGCACCTGTTTGGCGATGCCGTGTTCGATCTTGATGTCTTCCGCGTCGCGCGTGGGCGTGCGCAGCGCCATGGCGATGTCGCTGGTGACCAGCTCGCCTGCCACCGGAATGATGGCGGTATGACGGATGGCGCCGCCGGTGTAGATGGCAATATCAGTCACCCCGGCGCCAATATCGACCACGGCCACACCGAGTTCCTTTTCGTCTTCCGTGAGCACCGCGTGGCTGGACGCCAGCGGATGCAGCACCAGCTGCTCGACCTCCAGACCACAGCGGCGCACGCACTTGAGCACGTTCTCCGCCGCGGTCTGCGCCCCGGTGACGATGTGCACGTTCACCTCCAGCCGCACGCCGCTCATCCCCACCGGCTCTTTCACTTCCTGGCCGTCGATGATGAACTCCTGCGGCTCGACCAGCAGCAGCCGCTGGTCGGCGGGAATGTTCACCGCCTTGGCGGTTTCGATCACCCGGGTGACATCGGCCTGCGTGACTTCGCGGTCCTTGATGGCCACCATGCCATGCGAGTTCTGCCCGCGGATATGGCTGCCGGTGATGCCGGTGATCACATGCGTGATCTTGCAATCGGCCATCAGCTCGGCTTCTTTCAGCGCGGCCTGAATGGACTGCACCGTGGCCTCGATGTCCACCACCACGCCACGGCGCATGCCCGCGGTTGGTGCCTGGCCCATGCCGACGATCTTGACACCCGCCGCCGGGTTGTCGCGGTCGGCCAGCATTTCGGCCACCACCACCAGCACTTTGGACGTGCCGATGTCCAGCGCCACCACCAGGTCTTTGTAGTCCTTGGCCATGTCAGTCTTTCCTCCCCGCAGCCTGCGGCTTTGTCGTTTTGTTCATGCCCGGCAGGTCCACACCTTGCAGATGCACGGCGAAACCATTGGGGTAGCGCAAGTCCACACTGTCGATGGCGCGCCCATAGCGCGCCTCCAGTTGCGGCATGAGTTCCAGAAATTGCTTCAACCGTTGCTGCGTTGCCATGCTGTCGGGCGCGCTGCCCATGTCGATGTGCAAGCCCGTGCGCGTCTGCAGACTCCAGTTGCCCCCGCTGCCCAGAGCCAGCGTGGCCACGGTCTGATGAAAACCTTGCAGCAAAGTCTGCAGCGTCTGGCTCATTTGCAGTACCTGCGCGCCGCTGCCATCAGGCCCGCTGAATTGCGGCAGGCCCAGCCCCTGAATTTCTCCCAGATTCGCGGTGAACGGCTGCCCTTCGGCATTGAGGAGTTGCGCCGCACCGCCGGGCTCACGCCAGATGGCCACCGGCTGTTGCGCCTGCAGCGTGACGGCCAACTCCATCGGCCACAGGCGTTGCACCACTGCAGTACGCACCCAGGGCAGTTGTTCAAACACCCGCTGCGCCTGCGCCAGATTGATGGTGAGGAAGTTGCCGCGCAATTGCGGCAGCGCATCCGCCCGCACCGTGACCGGGCTGATGCGTTGCAGATCGCCCTGCAGGCGCACCGCACGGATGTCCCACCAGTTGCGCTGCATCAGCCAGTGCCCGGCGACGAACAGGCAGCCAAGCGCCACCAGCCAGAACAGGGCACGCGAGGTGCCCTGCATCAAGCGGATGTCGAGCGGCAGTTCACGCGAGGCGTAGCTGCTCATCGAGGCCCCTCCACCCCGCCGCCGGGCCGCCCCAAGGCGGGGTGCGCCCCCTCGGGGGGCAGCGCAGGCGAAGCCGGAGCGTGGGGGCGCTTGTCCACATGGGGTTGATCGAGCGCGGCCATGCTCAGGATGAGCAGACACAGATCGGCATACTCCAGCCCGGCGACGCGCGCGGCCATGGGCACCAGCGAGTGCCCGGTCATGCCGGGCGAGGTATTGATTTCCAGCAGGAAGGGCTGACGGTCGGTGGCGCGGATCATGATGTCCGCGCGCGCCCAGCCGCGACAGCCCAGGGTGCGATAGCTGCGCAACACCAGCTCCTGAATGCGCGCCTCTTCGTCCGCAGGCAGTTCACTGGGGCAGATGTAGCGGGTGTCGTCGCTGAAGTATTTGTGCTCGTAGTCGTAGTTGCCGCCGGGGGCGACGATGCGGATCAACGGCAGCGCGCGCGCCGTGCTACCCGCGCCGATCACGCCGCAGGTCACTTCGTCGCCCACGATGAACTGTTCGACCAGCACCCGGCTGTCAAAGCGTGCGGCCTCGAGATAGGCGGCCTCCACATCCGCGTCGCCGTCTGCGCGCTGGAGACCCAGGGTGGAGCCTTCGTGTGTGGCCTTGAAAATCAGCGGAAAACCCAGCTCGGCCACGACCGCGCGAGCCTCAGGCAGCGAGCCGACTTCGCGCCATAACGGCGTGGGCAGTCCTTCGAAGTGCCACAAGCGCTTGGTCATGGCCTTGTCGATGGCCAGGGCGGACGCCAGCACGCCGGGGCCGGTGTAGGGAATGCCGAGCAACTCCAGTGCGCCCTGCACCGTGCCGTCTTCACCCCAACGGCCATGCAGATTGATGAACGCCCGCTGCGCGCCAAAGGACTTGAGCGCGACCAGATCGTCCACCGCGGGATCGAAGGCGAAGGCGTCGACCCCGCGCGACTGCAGCGCGGCGAGCACGCCCTTGCCGGACATCAGCGAGATCTCGCGCTCGGCGGAGAGGCCGCCCATGAGCACGGCGACGCGGCCCATGCCACGCGAATCGATTTGCGGCCAGGGTGTCATTGCACGCCCTCCTTCGCCAGCGCAAGGACCTGCGCGGGCACGCCACCAATCGAGCCCGCGCCCATGCAGATCAGCACATCGCCGTCGCGGGCCATGTCCAGGATGGCACGCGGCATGTCGGCAACGGCTTCGACAAACACCGGCTCGGTCTTGCCGGCCACGCGCACGGCGCGCGCCAGGCTGCGGCCGTCCGCGGCGACCAGAGGCGTCTCTCCGGCGGCGTAAACCTCGGCCAGCAGCACGGCGTCGGCGCTGCCCAGCACCTTCACAAAATCTTCAAACAGATCGCGGGTGCGGGTGTAGCGGTGCGGTTGAAACGCCAGCACCAGGCGGCGGCCGGGAAAGGCGCCGCGTGCCGCCGCAATGGTGGCCGCCATCTCGACCGGGTGGTGGCCGTAGTCGTCGATCAGGGTGAAGTGGCCGCCGCCCTGCGCGGGCGCTTCACCGTAGCGCTGAAAGCGTCGGCCCACGCCGTTGAACCCGGTCAGCGCGCGCTGCATGGCCGCGTCATCCACATTGAGTTCGGTGGCGATGGCAATGGCCGCCAGCGCGTTGAGCACATTGTGTCGGCCGGGCAGATTGAGCACCACGGGAAGCGGTGGCAGTTGCACGCCATTGCGCCGCAGCACGGTGAACCGCATCTGCGCGCCATCGGCCTGCACGTCGATCGCGCGCACTTGCGCATCCTCGGCAAAGCCGTAGCTGGTGATGGGCTTGGAGATGAAGGGCAGAATCTGGCGGACCGCCGCGTCGTCCACGCACAGCACGGCGGCGCCGTAAAACGGCAGGCGGGAAATGAAGTCCACAAAGGCATGGCGCAGCCGGGCCGGATCGTGGCCGTAGGTGTCCATGTGATCGGCGTCGATATTTGTCACCACGGCCATGACCGGCAGCAGATTGAGGAAGGAGGCATCCGATTCGTCCGCCTCGACCACGATGTATTCGCCCTGCCCCAACTGCGCGTTGACTCCGGCGCTGTTGAGCTTGCCACCGATGACGAAGGTCGGGTCCAGCCCGCCCTCGGCCAGCACGCTGGCGACCAGGCTGGTGGTCGTGGTTTTTCCGTGCGTGCCGGCGATGGCGATGCCGCGCTTGAGGCGCATCAGCTCGGCCAGCATCACCGCGCGCGGCACCACCGGAATGTGGCGCGCGCGGGCGGCCAGCACCTCGGGGTTGTTGCCCTGCACCGCGGTGGAGATGACCACGGCGTCGGCATCCTGCACATGGGCGCTGTCATGGCCGATGGCCACGCGCAGGCCAAGGCCGCGCAGGCGCTGCACCGTGGCGCTTTCGCTCAGATCCGAGCCGCTGATGCCGTAGCCCAGGTTGTGCAGCACCTCGGCAATGCCGCTCATCCCGGCGCCGCCGATGCCGACGAAATGAATATTGCGAATGGCGTGTTTCATCGCCCTTGTCCTTGCAGGGTTGCGCGTCCTTGCAGCAGCGCGGTGCAGCCATCCACCACGGCCTGCACCGCGCCCGGCTGCGCCAGCGCGCGCGCGGCGCGGGCCAGGGCCAGCAGCTTGCTGCGGTCCAGGCTGCGCAGCACAGCCGCCAGGCCTTGCGCGCTGAGGTCGCGTTGTTGCATCAGCAGCGCCGCGTCGCGGCCTGCGAGAAATTGCGCATTGACGGTCTGGTGATCATCGACCGCATGCGGGAAGGGCACGAACAGCGCGGCAACACCGGCGCAGGCCACTTCGGTCACGGTGGACGCACCGGCGCGGCAGATCACCAGATCGGCCTGCGCATAGGCGGCGGCCATGTCGTCGATGAAGGCCGTGCAGTCGGCCTGCACGCCGGCGTCGGCGTAGGCCTGCTGCAAAGCGGGCAGGTGCCTGGCCCCGCTCTGGTGTCGCACCTGGGGGCGCGCGTTGGCAGGCAGCAGCGCCAGCGCCTGCGGCACCAGGGTGTTGAGCGCCTGCGCCCCCAGACTGCCGCCGACCACGAGCACCTGCAACGGCCCGCTGCGCACGGCGTAGCGCTGCTCGGGCGCGGCAAGCGCGCAGATGTCCGCACGCACCGGGTTGCCCACCCACTGCGCGCCGGGCAAGGCATTGGGGAAGGCGGTGTAGCAGCGATCGGCCACGCGGGCGAGCACCTTGTTGGCCAGACCGGCCACCGCGTTCTGTTCATGCACCACCAGCTTGGCCCCGGCCCATACGCTCATCAGGCCACCGGGAAAAGCGATATAGCCGCCCATGCTGAGCACCACATCCGCCCGCACCCGGCGCAGCGCCCGCAGTGCCTGCCAGAAGGCGCGCAGCAGGTTGAGCGGCAGCAGCAGCTTGGTCAGCAGCCCCTTGCCGCGCAGGCCGCCAAAGCGCACCCACAGCATGTCAAAGCCGCGCTTGGGCACGAGGTCGGCCTCCATGCTGCCGGGCGCGCCCATCCAGTGCACCTGCCAACCAGCGGCACGCAGCGCCTCGGCCACGGCCAGACCGGGGAAAATGTGACCGCCGGTGCCTCCGGCCATGATGACCGCGACCGGCGCCTGCGAGGGCGAAGGGGGCAAGGCGCCGGGCCGCCCCAAGCCTTGCTCCGCCCCCTGGGGGGGGAGCGCCGCAACGCGGTGCTCACGGGGGGATCTCATACATGCCCCCCGCGCATCATGATGCGGTTCTCGAAATCCACCCGCAGCAGCACGGCGATGGCCATGCAGTTGAGCAGCAGGGCCGAGCCGCCATAGCTCATCAGCGGCAAAGTCAGTCCCTTGGTCGGCAACAGACCGAGATTCACGCCAATATTGATGAACGCCTGCCCGCCGATCCACACGCCCACGCCTTGCGCCACGAGCGCGCTGTACATGCGGTCGAGCACCAGCGCCTGCCGCCCAATGTCGAACGCGCGCCGCACAATCCAGAAGAACGCGAAGATCACCACGCCCACGCCAACAAGCCCCAGCTCTTCACCAATGATGGCCAGCAGGAAGTCGGTATGCGCCTCGGGCAGATAGTGCAGTTTTTCAATACTTCCGCCCAGGCCCACGCCGAACCATTCGCCGCGCCCCATGGCAATGAGGGCGTGCGAGAGCTGATAGGCGCTGCCCAGGGCGTTGGATTCGGCCCAGGGGTTGAGGTAGGCGAAGATGCGGTCTCGCCGCCAGGGTGACAGCACGATCATCAGCACGAAGGCGCCGATCACGGCCACGCTGAACACCGAAAACAGCTTGCCGTTCGCGCCCCCCAGAAAGAGGATGGCCAGGGTGATGGAGGCAATCACCAGAAAGGCGCCCATATCCGGCTCGGCCAGCAGCAGCACGCCCACGAGCATCATCACCGCCATCATCGGCAGGAAGGTCTTGACAAGGCTTTGCTTCACATCCTGCTTGCGCACCATGAAATCAGCGGCGTAGAGCAAGGCGGTGAGCTTGACCAGCTCGGAGGGCTGGAAGTTCAGCCCGCCAGGAAAAACCACCCAGCGCTTGGAACCGTTCACATCCTTGCCAATATGCGGCAGCAGCACAAGCACGATGCCAATCAGCGACAGCAGGAAAAAGCGCGACGACCACTTCTGCAGCTCGGCCATCGGAATCTGCACCACGATCCAGCTTGCCAGCAGCGCGGCGGAAATGGAGAACAGATCGCGGGCGAAATAGTGATAGGGCGACCACTGCGCATAGCGCGGCGAATCGTGAAAGGAAATGGTGGCCGAATACACCATGACCAGGCCGTAAGCCAGCAGCAGCAGCGTGACCCAGACCAGGTTCTGGTCGTACTCCAGCATGCGCGAACTGCGCGGCACCATATGCCCCACGCGAACCGGCAGATCGGCAGCAGCCTTGCCGCGCTTGCGACCGAGGAAGGGCAACACGCGCTCAAGCATGATCCGCTCCGTCGACCCGCACCTGGCCGCGATCTTCTGCATGCACCCTGACCGCCTGGACGAACACTTCTGCGCGGTGCGCGTAGTTGCGGAACATGTCCAGACTGGCGCAGGCGGGTGACAACAGCGCCGCGTCGCCGGTCTGTGCCAGCGTGGCGGCGCGTTGCACAGCCTGCTCCAGCGACTGCGTGAATTCAATCGGGGCGAGACCGTGCAGTTGCGCCGCGATGGTCTGCGCATCGCGGCCGATCAGCACCACGGCCCGCAGGCGCGCGGCCTGCGCGCGCAGCGGCGAGAAGTCCTGCCCCTTGCCGTCGCCCCCGGCGATCAGCACCACCGGGCACGCCATGCCGGCCAGCGCCGCCACCGTGGCGCCAACATTGGTGCCCTTGCTGTCGTCGATCCAGCGCACGCCGTCAATGACCGCAACGGTCTGCATGCGGTGCGGCTCGCCGCGGTAGTCGCGCAGCGCGTGCAGCATGGCGGCAAGCGGTGCGCCCACGGCGTCGCCCAGGACCAGCGCGGCGAGTGCGTTGGCCAGATTGTGTGCGCCCTCGATGCGCAAGTCTTCTGCGGGCATCAGGCGTTGCAACACCAGATCCTCGTGCTGGGCAGCGGACGGGCTGGAGGACTGACGGCCGCGGCGCACCGGCTTGTCGCCCAGCGCCGCGGCCTCTGCGCTGATGTCGACAGCGGCGCGCACCAGCCAGTCAATGCCCCCTTCCCGCACCACGCCCCAGTCGCCCGGTTGTTGCGGTGTCTGCAGACCAAAGCGGCGCAGACGGCGACCAGGCCGACGCAATTGCAGCACTGCGGCATCGTCACGGTTCAGCACCATCACGCCTTGCGACGGGGCGTGAGAATCGTTCCCCTCACCGCCAAAGATGTTGGCCTTGTCGGCGATGTACGCCGCCATGTCGCCGTGCCAGTCGAGGTGATCCTGGGTGATGTTGAGCACGGTCGCGGCATCGGCGGCGAAAGTCGTCATTCCGTGGAGCTGGAAACTGGAGAGTTCGAGCACCCAGGCCTGCGGCAGATCGTCTTGCTCCAGCCGGGTTTGCAGCACATCGAGCATGGACGGGGAGATATTGCCGGCCACCGCCACGCGCCATCCGGCGCGTTCCAGCATCAGCCCGGTCAGTCGCGTCACCGTGGTTTTGCCGTTGGTCCCGGTGATGGCGATGACCTTGGGCGCATAGCCGCGCGTGGCGCGCAGATCGTCGAGTGCCCACTGGAGCAGATGCAGCTCGCCTGCGATCGGCACGCCGCGTTCCATCGCCGCCTGGGCGATGGCGGCAAACTCCGCCGCCTGCGGCGCAATGCCGGGGCTGCGCAGCAGCAGTTGCGCGTCCTCCAGCAGATCGGCATCCAGGCGGCCGCAGTGCACTTGCGCCGCAGGCAGCTCGCGCTGCAATGCCTCCAAGCCGGGCGGCGCACTGCGGCTGTCGGCCACGCGCACCCGCGCGCCTTGCGCCGCGCACCAGCGCGCCATCGCCAGGCCGGATTCACCCAGGCCGAGCACGAGAACGGGGATCGCGGTCAGGTTCATCGCAGCTTCAGACTCGCCAGACCCACCAGGCAAAGAATCATGGTCACAATCCAGAACCGCACCACGACCTGCGACTCTTTCACCCCGAGTTGCTCGAAGTGATGGTGCAGCGGCGCCATCTTGAAAATGCGCCGCCCCACGCCGTATTTTTTCTTGGTGTACTTGAAGTAAGTCACCTGGATCATGACCGACACGGTCTCGGCGACGAACACGCCGCCCATGATGGCCAGCACGATTTCCTGTCGCACGATGACCGCAATGGTGCCTAAAGCGCCGCCGAGTGCGAGCGCGCCCACATCGCCCATGAACACCTGTGCCGGATAGGCGTTGAACCAGAGGAAGGCCAGGCCCGCGCCCACCATGGCGCCGACAAAAATCAGCAACTCGCCGGTGCCGGGGATGAAGGGAAACAGCAGGTATTTGGAATACACCGCATTGCCCACCACATAAGCGAACACGCCCAGCGAACTACCCACCATGACCACCGGCATGATGGCCAGGCCGTCCGCCCCGTCGGTGAGGTTGACCGCGTTGCTGCTGCCCACGATGACCAGATAGCTCAGCACGATGAAGCCGGTCACCCCCAGCGGGTAACTGACCGACTTGAAGAACGGCACGATGAGATCGGAGGCCGGTGGCAACGGCATGGTCATGCCGCTGCGCAGCCACTCGATGAACAGTTGCCACACCGCGTCATTGCTCTTGCCGGACACGGCGAACGCCAGATAGAACGCGGCGGCCACGCCGATCAGCGTCTGCCAGAAATACTTGTCGCGCGAGCGCATGCCGTTGGGGTCGCGGTAGACCACTTTGCGATAGTCGTCTGCCCAACCGATGGCGCCGAACCCCAGCGTGACCAGCAGCACCAGCCAGACGAAGCGGTTACTCAGATCCATCCACAACAGCGTGGACACGCCGATCGCCAGCAGAATGAGCACCCCGCCCATGGTGGGCGTGCCGGTCTTGATGAGGTGCGTCTGCGGGCCGTCCTGGCGCACGGCCTGACCGACCTTCATCGCCGTGAGCTTGCGAATCACCGCTGGCCCGGCGAGCAGACCGATAAACAGCGCGGTGAGGGTGCTCATGACCGCGCGGAAGGTGATGTAGTTGAACACCCGGAAGAACCCCAGCTCGGGGGACTGGGTCATCAGCCACAGGGCCAGGCTATGCAGCATGGTGCGCCTCCGGTTCCTGCGCGCCGTGACCGTTTGCGGCCAACGCGGCAATGGTCTGCACCGCGCGCTCCATGCGCATGAAGCGCGAGCCCTTCACCAGCACGGTATCAAAGCCGCGCAACAGGTCGGCCTGCAGCGGCAAGTCGGCCAGACCAGCGGCATGGCGCACCTCCGGCAGCCCCTCGGTCCGCGCAGCGGCGGCGGCATGCGCCGTCAAGTCGCCGCAGGTCCAAAGCGCCGCAAGGCCGCGCTGCGCCGCATAGGCACCGATCTCGGCATGGAAGGCCGGACCGTTGTCGCCCACCTCGCCCATGTCGCCAAGAATCAGCAGGTTGCGGCCTGCAAGCTCGGCCAGCACGTCGATTGCGGCGCGGACCGAATCCGGGTTGGCGTTGTAGCTGTCGTCGATCAGCAGGAGCGGCCTGGCACCCGGCCATTGCAGGCGCCGCGGCACCAGACGGCCCGTCACCGGCGCAAAGGCTTCGAGTGCGCGGCAAATGGCGTCCAGCGGCGCCCCGGCGGCCAGCGCCGCCGCCGTCGCCGCCAAGGCATTGCGCGCGTTGTGCCGTCCAAGCAATTGCAGGCCGACTTCGGCATGCCCGGCCGGGGTATGCAACTGCACCCGCAACTGTCCCTGCTGGTAGAAGGCCAGTCCGCTGACTTCCGCATCACAGGCCACCGCGCCCGACTCGCGCAAGGCGAAGCGCAAAGTGCGGCGGCTCTGCGCCAGCCCGGCCCAGATGGCGGTCTGCGCATCGTCTGCGGGAAACACGGCCACTCCCTGCTGCGGCAGCGCCGAGAGCACCGCGCCGTTTTCCCGCGCGACGGCCTCCACGCTGTGCATGAATTCCTGATGTTCGCGCTGGGCGTTGTTCACCAGTGCCACGGTGGGTTCGGCCAGACTGGCCAGCCAGGCAATCTCGCCCGGATGGTTCATCCCGAGTTCCACCACCGCAGCCTGATGTTGCGGCCGCAGGCGCAACAGGGTGAGCGGCAGACCGACGTCATTGTTGAAGTTGCCTTGCGTCGCCAGCCGCCCATCTTCGCCTTGCCAGGCAGCGAGGATGGCGGCGAGCATCTGCGTCACCGTGGTTTTGCCGTTGCTGCCGGTGACCGCGATCAACGGCAGCGCTTGCTGTCTGCGCCAGCCGCGCGCCAACAGGCCAAGCGCCCGGCGGGTATCGGCCACCTCGATTCCAGGCAGGCCGCTCGCGGCCACGCCATGTTCGGCCAGCAGCGCGGCCGCGCCTGCCGCGGCGGCCTGCGGCAAGAAGTCGTGTGCGTCGAAACGCTCGCCGCGCAAGGCGACGAACAGCGCACCGGATGTCAGTTTGCGACTATCGGTCTGCACGCTGCGTGCGGCGGTTTGCGCGTCGCCGATGACTTGCGCCCCGGCACCAATCCAGCCCTGCGCTTCGGCCAGGCTGAACAAACCCGCGCCGCGCGCCTCCAGCGCCATGCGGGCATGGAACCCATCGTGGAATGCCAGCTTGCGCCCGGCGATCTCCTGGGTGCTTTCGTGCCCTTTGCCCGCGATCAACACCACATCGTGCGTGCTGGCGTGGGCCAGGGTTTGGGCAATGGCCTCGGCGCGGTCTTCCATCAGCAACACTTGCGCAGGCTGCTGCAGGCCGGCCAGCAGGTCTTGCAGAATGGCGCCGGACGCTTCGCTGCGCGGGTTGTCGCTGGTGAGCACCACGCGATCGGCGTAGTGCTCTGCGGCTTGCGCCATCAGCGGGCGCTTGCGGGCGTCGCGGTCGCCGCCGGCGCCAAAGACGCACCAGAGCTTGCCTTTGCGCGCCGTGGCAACAGGACGCAGCGCCTGCAAGGCCTTGTCGAGCGCGTCCGGGGTGTGGGCATAGTCGATCACGGCCAGCGGCGCGTCCTGCCCGCCCAGCATTTGCATGCGGCCTGGCGCCGGGCGCACGGTGCGCAGCGCGGCGAGAACTTGTGCATCATCCAGGCCCGCAGTGTGCAGCAGCGCGGCAACCAGCAGCAGATTGCTGAGGTTGAAGGCGCCGAGCACGGGGCAGTCCAGCGCATGGCGGACGTTGTGGTGCACAAGGGTCAGCCGTTGGCTGGCGGCGGTCTGCACGAGGTCTTCGGCCTGCCAGTCGGCGGTCGTCTGCAACGCGGTGGTCTGCACGTCCAGGCCACGCGCGCGGCAATCCGCCAGCAAGGTGTTGGCGGCAAAGGCATCGTCCAGATTGAGCACGGCGCGGCGCAGCCCCGGCCAGGCAAACAGCCGCTGCTTGGCCTGCGCATACGCCGTCATGTCGCCGTGGTAGTCGAGATGATCTTGCGTGAGGTTGGTGAACGCCGCGGCGTGAATGGCGCAGCCGTCCAGCCGGTATTCAGTCAGGCCGATGCTCGACGCCTCGATGGCACACCAGCCTGCGCCCTGCGCGCGCAACGTCGCCAGTTCCGCCTGCAGGTGCACCGGGTCGGGCGTGGTGAATCCTGTGCTTTGCAAGGCATCCGGCCAGCCCGCGCCCAGTGTGCCGATCACCCCGCAGCGCTGCCCGGCCGCGTTCATCGCCTGCGCCGTCCACAGCGCGCAAGAGGTTTTGCCGTTCGTGCCGGTGATGGCCAGCAGACGCACCGCCCTGGACGGATGCCCATACCACGCCGCGGCCAGAGGTCCGGCCAGCGCCTTGAGCCCTTCGACTGCGACGATGCGGGCGTCGGAAAATCCGAAATGCTGCGCGCCCTCGGCCTCGATCAACACCGCGCTGGCGTTTGCTGCCAAGGCCTGCGCCACGAACTGGCGCGGATCGCGCGCCGCGCCCGGCCAGGCGACGAACACATCGCCCGCCCGCAGGCGGCGGGTATCGGTGGACCACGGCACGGACGGCGGCACTCCCAAGTCGCACACGGCCCGCAAGACGGCGTCCACCGTGTTCAATGCGCTGCTCATGCGCCCCCCTTCACCGCCCGGCCTGCGGGCAGTTGCAAGGCTTGCGCGGTCTGCGCCGGAACGAGGTCGGGCTTGACCGGAAGATCGGGCTGCACGCCCAGAATGCGCAAGGCCTGCGGCACCACGGCGCCAAACACCGGTGCGGACACCTGTCCGCCGAAGTGCTTGCCGCCCGTGGGCTGATCGACCGACACCGCCATCACCAGTACCGGATGGTTGATCGGCGCCAGACCCACAAACTGTGCGCGAAACATCTTCTTGTCGTACTTGCCGTTCTTTGCAATCCAGGCCGTTCCCGTCTTGCCGCCGGTGGAATAACCCGGCACTGCCGCTGCCGGGGCGGTGCCGCCGGGCTGGGTGACCAGCGCCAGCATGCCGCGCATTTCACGCGCCACGGTGGGAGAAACAACCTGCACGCCTTCGGGCGCCTGGTCATGCTTGAACAGACTCACCGGAAAAATGCGTCCGCGGTCGGCAAAGATCAGATAGGCATGCGCCAGTTGCAACGTGGAAACGCCCAGGCCATACCCAAAGCCCATGGTGATGCGGTCGATTGGGCGCCAGCGCTTCATTGGCCGCATCAGGCCGCTGGTGGCTCCCGGAAATTCGATCTGCGGCCGCTGACCGAAGCCAACCGCTGTATACA
>JAFGXB010000170.1 GCA_016936875.1 Burkholderiaceae bacterium
AATCCGGTGTGCGCTTTCTTCAACAGCCAAGTCAGGAGAACGACATGCTTGCAACCCGTTTCGCTTCCCATTCCCCCGCATTGCGCAGCGACTACCCGCTGTCCGATGACCAGATTCGCAGGGTGGCCCCGTCCATCTTCGCGGACGCCCCGCACCAAAGCCGTTCCGAGCGGTACGCCTATATCCCCACGGCGGCGGTTTTGACCGAACTTCGCAAGGAGGGGTTTCAGCCCTTCATGGTGACGCAGACCCGTGTGCGCGATGAAGGCAAGCGCGAGCACACCAAACACATGCTGCGCCTGCGCCACGCCAGCCAGATCAACGGCGCGGAGGCTAACGAAATCGTGCTGCTGAACTCGCACGATGGCACGAGCAGCTATCAGATGCTGGCGGGCCAATTCAGATTCGTTTGCAGCAATGGCCTTGTCTGCGGCGACACCGTGGCCGATGTGCGCGTGCCCCACAAGGGCGACGTGGCCGGGCTGGTGATCGAAGGCGCGTATCAGGTACTGAGCGGCTTCGACCGTGTGCGCGATTCCCGTGATGCCATGCGCGCCATCACCTTGGACGATGGCGAATCCGAGGTGTTCGCCCGCGCCGCGCTGGCCATCAAGTACGACGACCCGAACAAGCCCGCGCCCATCACCGAGTCGCAAATCCTGATGCCGCGCCGGTTTGAAGACCGCCGCCCCGACCTGTGGAGCGTGTTCAACCGCACGCAGGAGAACCTGACAAAGGGCGGACTGCATGGCCGCGCCGCCAATGGCCGCAGGCAGCAAACCCGGCCTGTGCAGGGCATCGATTCCGATATTCGCCTGAACCGTGCCCTGTGGCTGCTGGCCGATGGCATGCGCCAGCTCAAGGCCTGAACCGTTCCCCCGCCGGAGGGGCGGTTCCCCTCCCTTCCCTTGTTTCATTCGATTGGAGATTCACCATGAACGCCGTTACCACCACCGAAGCCCAAGCCCTCGACACCCGCGCCAACGTGCTGCAAGCCGCCGACCCGAGCAAGCACATGATTCTGGTTCCGCTGTCGCGGCTGGTGCTGCGCCCCACGGGTCGCAACGTGCGCAAGACCGTTCCGCGCATGTCCATCCCCGAACTGGCCGCGAGCATCCAGCGCGTGGGCCTGCTGCAAAACCTGATCGTGATTCCCGCCGCCGATGGCGAGCATTACGAGGTGGTGGCCGGTGGCCGTCGCCTTGCAGCCCTCAAGCTGCTGGCGAAGAAGCACCGCATCGCCAAGGATTGGAATGTGCCTTGTTTGCAGGTGGCCGATGGCACGGCACGCACCGCCAGTCTGACCGAGAACGTGCAGCGCGAAGCCATGCACCCGGCTGACCAGTTCGAGGCTTTCGCCGCGCTGGTGGCCGAAGGCCGGCCCATCGAGGACATTGCGGCGGATCTCAGCGTCACGCCTCTGGTGGTGCAGCGCCGCTTGAAGCTGGCGAATGTCTCGCCGCGCCTGATGGCGGACTACCGCGCCGACGCCGTGAGCCTTGACCAGTTGATGGCCCTGGCCGGGACGGATGACCATGCGGCGCAGGAAAGCGCCTTCTACGATGCGCCGCAGTGGCAACGCCACCCCTCGCACTTGCGCGAACGCCTGACCGAGCGGGAGATTGACGCCTACCGGCATCCGCTGGTGAGGTTTGTGGGGCTGGATACCTACGAAGCCGCAGGCGGTGGCATCCGCCGTGACCTGTTCGCGGAGGGCGATGCAGGCGTGTACCTGACCGACGCCGCGCTGCTGGAACGGCTGGCGCAAGACAAGCTGGCGGGCATCGCCGCCGAAGTGAAGGCCGAGGGCTGGGCTTGGGCCGATGTCACGCCGGGCATGACCCATGCCGATCTGCACGCCTTCCAGCGTGCGCCGAGGGAGCGCCGCGAACCCAACAGGCGCGAAGCGCAACGCATCGAGAAGCTGCAAGCCAAGATGCAGGAGGTGGCCGAAGCCATTGATGCCGCGACGGACGCCGACGACGAGGACAAGGCCGACGTCTTGCAGGAGGAAGGCGAAGCCCTGGGCGAGCAGTTGCAGGCGCTGGAAGATGGCTTGCAAGGGTACGGCGCAAACGTGAAGGCCGCAGCGGGGGCCATCGTCACCATTGACCACAACGGCGAAGCCGTCATTCATCGTGGGCTGCTGCGTGAAGCCGAAGCGAAGGCGCTGCGCACGCTGGAACGGCTGCGCCAAGGCTTCGGCAGTGTGGAGGGCGAAGCCGAGGACGGCGAGAACGACGAGGCGCCCAAGGCCGCAGCGATTTCCGACCGATTGGCCCAGCGCCTGAGCGCCCATCGCACCGCCGCGCTGCAAATCGAGGTGGCTCGGCATCAACAGGTGGCGCTGGCCGCGCTGGTGCATGGCATGGTGCAGACCGTCTTGCAGGGCCGCTACTACGGCCATGATCTACCGTTGGGCGTGAGCCTGAAAGTACAAGACCGACTGGAAGGCATGGCCCCGGACTGGCCGGAATCGCCCGCCGCTGTGGCGCTGCGCGAACTGCAACAGGTGGCCG
>JAFGXB010000171.1 GCA_016936875.1 Burkholderiaceae bacterium
CCTGCGCGCGATTCGGGTGCGCAGCCTGCCAGGGTGTCTGGGCTCGGGCCAGCGGCGCGCTGAGCAAGGCGCCAGCCGCCAACAGGGCGAGAAGCGCGGGACGTAGAGCGGTGTGCATGATGGGTTTCCTTTGAAGTTCGACAAGAGACATTGCGGCCGTGTCGAATCAACGGAACACCCAATCAGCTGGGGACAGCCGCGATGCACGCAGTTGTCACCAGTTGTGTCGCGTTCAGGGCCTGGGCAGGCCGACCACCCGCGCGCCCGCTTTCACGCCGTGCCGCGCAAACCAGTGCAGCGGGGTTTCCAGTGCGTAGCGTACGTCGCGCTGCGCGCAGTGCACGTCTTCGGTCTCGGCCTGCATATCGGCGAGATTGACGATGCGGCCATCCGCAGCGATGAACGCCACCGACAGCGGAATGCGGGTGTTTTTCATCCACATGCACACCGGCTGAGTGCGCGGAAAAACGAACACCATGCCGTGGTTCTCTGGCAGGCTGCTGCGGTTCATCAAGCCGGTCTGTTGCTGCGCCGCCGTGGCCGCCACCTCGGCGGTCACGACGTGCCCCCCCACCTTGAGCCTGACCTGCGGCAGCCCGGTATTGACCTCGGGCTGCGCGGCCCAGGCGGTGCCTGCGCAGGCCAGAACAACTGTCAGGACGATGTGGCGGAGCGAACGTGGACTGTGCATGGATCTGTCCTTCAATCGAGTGCGAGGCGTTTTTCAATCGCGTTGCAGCAGACACACCGCGCTGGCGGCAATGCCTTCGCCGCGGCCCACAAAGCCCAGGCGCTCGGTGGTCTTGCCTTTGACGTTGACCTGCGTGGGCTCCAGCTCCAGCAGCTCGGCGATGCGCAGGCGGATGGCGGCACGGTGCGGTGCGAGTTTGGGCTCCTGCGCGATGACCGTGCAGTCGATATTGCCCACTGTCCAGCCCTGCTGCGCCACGGCCTGCTGCGCCTGGCGCAGCAGCGCGCCGGAGTCCGCGCCTTTGAAGCGTGCGTCCGTATCGGGGAAATGCTGGCCGATGTCGCCCAGCCCCGCCGCGCCGAGCAGCGCATCGGTGATGGCGTGCAGCAGCACGTCGGCGTCGGAGTGGCCGAGCAGGCCCAGGTGATAGGGAATCGTCACGCCGCCGATGATGAGTTTGCGGCCGGGAACGAGGGCGTGGACATCATAGCCCTCGCCAATGCGGATTTGCGTCATGCGGGGTCTCCTGCGCGACAAGCGAGCACGGCCTGCGCCAGTTCGAGGTCTTCGGGATAGGTGATCTTGAAATTGAACGCCGCGCCGGTGACCAGCAGCGGATGCGCGCCCAGACGCTCCATCGCCCCGGCTTCATCGGTGGGTGGGGATTGTTGCCCCCACGCTCGCAGAGGCTCGCTGCCCCCCGGGGGGGCTGCCCCCGCCTTGGGGCGGCCCGGCGGCGGGGGTGTGGGCCCCCACGCTCGCAGAGGCTCGCTGCCCCCCGAGGGGGCTGCCCCCGCCTTGGGGCGGCCCGGCGGCGGGGGCGCGTCGACGGCGATCGCGGCCTGCAGCGCTTCGCGCAGCGCGCCGATGCGGAACATCTGCGGCGTCTGCGCCAGCCAGCGGCCCTCGCGCGGCTCGGTGCGCGCCACGCGGCCAGTGGCATCTGCCGCCTTGAGGGTGTCGGGCAAGGGCAAAGCCAGCAGCCCGCCCACCGCATCAGCCGCGCAGGCGTCGATCAAATCATTGATCAGCGCCGGGGTGATGCAGCAGCGCGCGGCGTCATGCACCAGCACCCAGTCGCGCGCATCCGCGCCAGATTCGAGCAAGGCCTCCAGCCCGCCCAGCACGCTTTGCGCGCGGGTTTCCCCGCCTCGCGGCAGGATGGAAAGGCGCGGATCAGCCCGCAGACAAGCCGCCGCCTGCGCATCCCCCGCCTGCACCACAACCAGAACAGAGTGCATGCGTGGCGTCTGCAAAAACGCCCGCACCGTGTGCTGCACCACACTCTCGCCCAGCACCTGACGGTATTGCTTGGGATGCGCGCCAGGCAGGCGCGAACCGCTGCCCGCACTAGGAATCAGCGCGTGCAGACGAGGAGAAAAGTCGGAGGAAAGGGCGGGCGTTTGCATCAGGACACAAGGCGCGCGAGCGCTTTGGGCGAAAATTTGCGGAATGTCTTCTATTGTCCATGCCCTGCGCAGCCAAGTGCCAGCGCTCAAACCCGGCCAGCGCGTGAGCTGGCCGCTCCCTACCGGAAGCGCCGATGCGCTGCTGCTGGCCGAGTTGTGCGTCCCGCGCAATGACGCCGCCGATGCGTCCGGCCCCGCGCCCTGGCTCATCGTCACCGCCGAAGCCGCGGACGCGCAGCGCCTGCTCGACGAATTGCGCTGGTTTGCACCCGCGCTGCGCGTCGGCCTGCTGCCCGACTGGGAAACCCTGCCTTACGACAGCTTCTCTCCTCACCAAGACCTCATTTCTGAGCGGCTGGCCACGCTGTGGGCCATGCACAACCAGCAGATCGACGTGGTCATCGCCCCGGCCAACACCGCCATTCAGCGGCTGGCCCCGGCGGAGTTTCTGGCGGCCTACACCTTCGACTTCCGCCAGGGCGAGGCGCTGAACGAAGCCGCGCTGCGTGCCCAGCTCGTGCTGGCCGGCTACAACCATGTCAGCCAGGTGATGGCCCCCGGTGAATACGCGGTGCGCGGCGGCCTCATCGACCTGCATCCCATGGGCTCGCCCGTGCCTTACCGCGTGGACCTGTTCGGCGACACCATCGACTCCATCCAGGCCTTCGACCCCGACACCCAGCGCAGCCTCTACCCCGTCAAAGAAGTGCGGCTGCTGCCCGGCCGCGAGTTTCCGCTCGACGACGCGGCGCAAAAGCGCTTTCGCGCCCGCTGGCGCGAGGTGTTCGAGGGCGACCCCAGCCGCAGCCCGCTCTACAAGGACATGGGCAACGGCGTGGCCGGGCCCGGCATCGAGTATTACCTGCCGCTGTTCTTCGAGCACACCGCCACCCTGCCCGACTATCTGGGCGAACGCACACGCGTGGTGCTGCACGGCGACATCGCGCTGGCCATCCAGAAGTTCTGGACCGATACGCAGGAACGTCACCGCCTGCTGCGCCACGACCCCGAACGCCCCGCCCTCGCCCCCGACCAGCTTTTTCTGAACGAGGAGGCGTTCTTCAGCCGCATCAAGCCCCTGGC
>JAFGXB010000172.1 GCA_016936875.1 Burkholderiaceae bacterium
CGGACTTCAGGGGAAAACTTGTTCGACTTGTTCATGGCTCCATTCTCTTGAATGTTGGAGCCTCCTCAAAAACCGGGGCGGTTCAGTCGGGTCGCCGATGATCTGCGCCAGCTTGATGCGGGCGTCAGGGGTGAGTCCGGCGGCGATTGCCGGGTAACTGGCGCGGGAGCGCCGGGGCTTTTGTGTGGTCACTGTGGCACCTCGATGAACAAGATGCCTCGCAGTTTTCCCGCGGATCTGATGGAAAAATAGGCGCAGTCCACTGCGGGAACTGGGTGCGGATAACTCAAAAACCCGCCTACAGCCCGCGCCGTTGCTCGCTGGAATGGGTGCGGGGAACTATTTGCGCGGGCCAGTCCGTAAACCATCCGCGCGCAGGATCGTCGCCATTACTTCGGCTGTGCGCTTGGGAACTCCACGATTTGTCAGGAATGCCTCGACCTGTTCGTTTGTCGGTGCGGTGTCGGCTTCGGCGGGGTCGTACAACGTCCAAAGTTGTTCAATAGCAGCGAACATGTGACGCAAAAGGGTGGTGCTATGTCCTGCAGGATGGCTTGCCGGGAGCGGCTCCAAGGCCCTAAGCGCGTCAGTGCGCACAACAATAGCCGCCCCCTCGGGCAGCGTTTGCGCAGGGAAAAACCAGTCGAGATGCATGTATGGTTTGCCGGCGTTGAGCTTGGCGTGATATTCATTTTTCGGCCATCTTTCCAGTAACTGATAGGTGCGGTTGTCGCGCTGCACAAAACAGCCAGCCAACATCGTTAACTCAATGGACGCACCCCCCACCAAGCACTGGTACGCGTGCTCGACCTCCAGCACTTCCGCTCCGATCATCGGCAGGTCATAGACGCCTTCCAACTTCTCAGCCGTCAAAGTGTCTGGAATCGTTATCGCTTCCGTGTCGCTAATCTTGTCGCCTTTATAAATGCGTATCAACACGCCAGGCTCAAACGGGTCTGGCACATCCTTCCGCGGGACGCTCTGCAGCGGGACAATGTTCACCGGCCTGCCACTGCCAAGGTTCACCAAGTGAACTGATAGCGTCAACTTGCCATCCAACCCCAGGCGCAGGATGTCGGCAGGTGTAACGCTCTCTCCCCAAACGGTGCTGAGGTACTGCGCCGCGCCTTCGATCTCAAGCCATTGCCGGAATCGCGCAAGTTTGCTCATACATGCCCTTTCGCATGTCCTTCATGGGGTGCCCGGCCAGCCTGAGAAGGGATCAGGTTTTCAGCGCCGTGGATCGGACAGCGCCTAGGCCGGGCAAAACGGAATCAGGCCGCAGCGGCGCCGCGTAACGGAATCACATCCGCGCCAGCTTTCAACTTGTCCAGGTAGTCCGCCCACTTCTGCATCATCGCCTTGCGTTCGGGCAGGAACTTGGTGCGGGCGTAGGCGTTACCCAGGCCGGAAGAATCCGGGGTCTTGTGGGCAATCTGCGTCTCGATCACAAGCGGATCAAAGCCCAGGCGCTCATGCCCTTGAGTGCGCAGCACGGCCCGCCAGCCGTGGCCGGTCAGTTCGGTGCGGGTGTCGATGCCCAGGCGGCGCATAGCGGCATTGACGGCCATATTGCTGAGCGGCTGCATGGGGGTGCGTCCGCCGATGAACACCCATCCGCCCGGTAGGTGCCCGGTCAGCGGCTCCAGATCGCGCAGGATGGCGACGGCCTGCCGGGCGAGCGGCACCACATGGTCGATCTTGGTTTTTGGAACGTGATAGCGCCACTCGGCGGCGTCTAGATCTACGTCCTCCCAGCGCATCGTCCGCAATTCGCCAGGGCGCACGGCCAGCAGCGGGGCTAAGCGCACAGCGGCGGCTACTTGAGGCATACCCTCCAGCGCGTCGAACATCCGCAGGATTTCGCCTACCTTGGCCGGGTCGTCGGTCGGCGCGGCCATCTTCTTGGCCTTGAGTGTGGGCACCATGCCGCGCAGGGCTGCGGTCGGATCGGTGGCCGTCTTGCCGGTGGCGATGGCGTAGCGGAATACCTGCCCCATGTTGATGCGGGCTTTGTGGGCGGTCTCGTTCACCCCGCGCGCCAGAATCTTGTCCAGCACGGCGCGCACTTCCGGCGCGGTGATTTCGGCAATAGGGCGCTTGCCGATCTGGGGGAACACGTCATTGACCAGCCGTTGCCAGACCTTGACCCGGTGAACCTCGGCACGGGCGGTCAGCATCTTGTCCTTCCATTCGGCGGCGATGGCCTCGAAGGTGTCGGCGGATAGCTGCCGCCTGCGCAGCTTGTCGGCTTGCTTGACCTCGGCGGGGTCAATCGGCGGATCAGCGGCCAGCATCTCCCGCGCGGCGGCGTGACGTTTGCGCGCATCAGCTAGGGAGACATCCGGGTAGGCGCCCAGCGCCAGCGTCTTGCGCTTGTCTGCAAAGCGGTAGTCATACCGCCACAGCTTGCCACCCGATACCGTCAACAGCAGGTAAAGACCCTTCCCATCGGGCAGCTTGCTCGGCTTGTCGGTGGCCTTGACTTGGCGGATGGCGGTATCGGTCAGCGGCATGGTGCACTCCAACGGATGAAATACCGTCAGGGGGTGACGGAATACCGTCTACGATACCGTCATGAAATACCGTCTGTCAACGCACCTAGCTGCACTGCTGCGCACACAAAAAAAGCCCCAGAGCGTTGATTGCTCTAGGGCTTTTGCACTTCCATGCACTGTTGAAAACGATTAGATGGTGCCGGGAGCGGGACTCGAACCCGCACGCTTTTAAGGGCGCTGGATTTTGAATCCAGTGCGTCTACCGATTCCGCCATCCCGGCTGGGATGTTTTGATGCAGCATCCAGCGGAAAGCAAAACGGGGAACCGAAATCCCCCGTTCATACCTTCTGCAATATTGTGGTGCCCAGAAGAGGACTCGAACCTCCACGCCTCGCAGCGCTAGTACCTGAAACTAGTGCGTCTACCAATTCCGCCATCTGGGCAATCAAGCTGCGCATCTTAGCATAGAAAAACGGGCTGTAAAGGAATTGGCACCCTGCAGCGTGAGAGGTAGGAGCGGTGATAATGCATGCAAGAACAACACTGAGCTTTATCTCCGTGTGGCGATTGGGCCGAGACAATGCAGCGCTCTGCTGCAAGACAAAGGATCTTCTGTGATTGTTGAAGGGATTGTGCGCGGTCATCGCGATGGTCATGGTTTTGTCACTCCCGATGATGGCGGGCCGGATGTGTATCTGCCCCCGCAGCAAATGCGCACCGTGCTCC
>JAFGXB010000173.1 GCA_016936875.1 Burkholderiaceae bacterium
ATTGCGAGGCGCGGCGCACCGCCCATTCCTGCAGGTTTTTCAGGGCGCTGATCTTCTGTCCCTGGCGGTTCTGTGCCTGGTGCTGATCGATCAACACTTCGAACGCCTTTTCGCGCTGCCGCGCTGCACCCCATTGCGCGGAGAGTTCGGCCAGAACCTGCTGCTGGCGGTTCAGCTCGGTTTGTTGCGCAGCAATGGCGGTTTCGATGCGGTCGACGAATCCCCGCAGATCGCGCACCTGGCTCCACGCCGTTCCTGCAGATCCCAGCGTCTGCATCTGCGCACGATATTGCGCGGCGTAACTCTGGAGTTGTTCCAGCTTGGCCTGGGCCGATCGCAGCACGTCCTGCTGTTTTCCGACCGCTTGACCCGCGCTTTGACTACTCTCTGCGGCCTGTGTATGCAAGGTCCGCAGAGTCTCCAGGCGTTGTGGGCTGAGCGTGTTGTTATAGGTCATGCGAGTTGCGGTGGATTTGATTCACGCAAAGTGTAAGCCCCGCCCCGCAGCAGGCAGCGCAAGTGTCGCAAAGCCACCCCGTTCGCTGCGTCAAATTTCCGACAGTTCGGGCAGATAGGGGGTCATCAGATCGGCCAGCGCCTGGCGGCTTTGCGGCAGGCTGACCGCGGCGTGCATGTCCTGCATCAGGAAGTCGCGGATGCTGGCGTGCGCCTGCACGGCCTGGTCGAGTTGCAGGTCGGCGCCCGGGGTGTAGGCCCCCACGGCGATCAGGTCTTGCTGGCTGGTGTAGCGCGACTGCATTTCCTTGAGCTTTTGCATGCGCCGCAGTTCGGCCGGACTGGCGATGCTCGGCATGACGCGGCTGATGGACGACTGCAGATCAATGGCGGGGAAATGCCCCTGCTCGGCCAGACGGCGACTGAGCACGATGTGCCCGTCGAGAATGGCGCGCACATTGTCGGCAACGGGGTCTTGCTGATCGTCGCCTTCCATCAACACGGTATAGAACGCGGTGATGCTGCCACCGCCTTCTGGGCCGTTGCCCGCACGTTCCACCAGGGCCGGCAGTTTGGCGAACACGGACGGCGGAAAGCCGCGCGCCGCCGGGGGCTCGCCCGCGGCCAGCGCCACTTCGCGCAGCGCCAGGGCGTAGCGGGTGATGGAGTCCATCAGCAGCAGCACGTTCTTGCCCTCGTCACGGTAGTACTCGGCCATGGCGGTGGCCAGACGCGCGCCGCGGATGCGGGTCAGCGCCGGGGCGTCCGCCGGCGCGGCAATCACCACGGCGCGGGCGCGGCCCTCCACGCCAAGAATGTCTTCGATGAATTCCTTGACCTCGCGGCCGCGTTCACCAATCAGGCCGACCACGATGATGTCCGCGTTGGTGTTGCGCGCCATCATGCCCAGCAGCACGCTCTTGCCCACTCCGCTGCCGGCAAACAGCCCCATGCGCGCCCCGCGCCCCACGGTAAACAGGGCGTTGATCGCGCGCACCCCCACGTCGAGCGGCTGGCGCACCAGCGCGCGGCTGAGCGGATTGATCTGTTTGGTGGACAGCGTGGTGTAGTGCGAAGCCAGCAGCGAACCCGCACCGTCCAGCGGGCGGCCATTGCCGTCGAGCACACGCCCGAGCAGCTCGGGCCCGACGGGAATGCGGATGTCGCCCGGCACCGGATGCACCCGCGCGCCCGGCGACAAGCCCTGCACCTCGCCGAGCGCCATGAGTTGCACATGCTCGCCGTTGAAACCCACCACTTCCGCATCGATGAAACGGTTCTGCTCGGTGCTGATGCGACAGCGCTCGCCCAGGCTGACCTCCAGCCCCTGCGCTTCCAGAATCAGCCCGCGTACCCGCACCAGGCTGCCGCTGTAGACCAGCGGCAAGGTGCCGCCAGTCAGCAGCCGCCGCCGCAAGGTATGCAGCCGGTTGGACGCGCCCGGCAGATGCAATGCGTTCTGCCCCGCCGCGCTCATTGCAGACCTTCTTCGAACAGACGGGCCATGATCTGCCGCCAGCGCTCTTCCACCCGCAGATCGAGTTCGCTCAGGGTGTCGCGGTTGCGGCCCCGCCAGCGACGGTCGGGCATGGCGGTCTGCCCCGGTGGCGCCGAGTTGATGAGCACGTCGCCGCGCTCCAGATGTTCATCGGCCTGCAGCACCACGCCGCTGGCCTCCAGTTCAGGCGCGGCGCTGCGCAGCAGGCCCACGTCCAGCGGATGCAGACGCAAACCGGGCGTTCCCGCCTGCGCCGGAAACGCCGCCAAAGCCTTGCGCACAACGGGCAGAATGGCTTCGGGCTGGGTGCGCAATTCATGCAGCACAACCTGCCGCGCCAGTTCCAGCGCCAGGGCCACCAAGGCGGTTTCCGCCTCGGCGTCCAGCGCGGCGATCGGCTGGGCGAGACGGTCGATCAGACGCCGCAAGGCATCGCACTCGTCCTGCGCCTGGGCGCGACCGGCGGCCAGACCTTCGGCCTGCCCCGCGGCAAAACCGTCGCGGTGGCCTTGCTCCAGTCCGGCGGCCCTGCCCTCTTCCAGCCCCTGCGCCTCGGCCTGGGCGTACACCGCCTCGAACTGCTGCGCCGTGGGCGGGCCGCCTGCAGTCTGGCGCACGGTGCCCGCTGCCGATGGCTGTTGCGCGCCCATGTCCTGCGGCTGCCAGCGCCGGGCGGACTGGGCGTCTTCTTTGGGAATGATGGAGGTCATGGCGCCAATTGGGGGTCAGCCGACCAGCGCCTCGCCGCCGCCGCTGCCGAGCTGAATCTGCCCGGCCGCTTCCAGACGCGAGGCGATCTGCAGTATTTCCTTCTGCGCACCTTCCACTTCGCTGAGCTTCACCGGGCCCTTGGACTCCATGTCGTCGCGCATCATTTCCGCCGCGCGCTTGGACATATTGCCGAGGAATTTGTCTTTGAGCGCGTTGTTCGCGCCCTTGAGCGCGAGGATCAGGGTTTCGGAGGAAATCTCGCGCAGCATGGTCTGCAGGCTGCGGTCGTCCACATTGATCAGGTCGTCGAACACGAACATCTGATCCTGCACCTTGGTCGCCAGTTCGTCGTCCTGCGAGCGCAGATGCTCCATGATGCTCGATGACAGCGCCGTTTCCACCCGGTTCAAAATCTCGGCAGTGACCTTCGGCCCGCCCACCGCGCTGACCTGCACGCTCTGCGAGTCTCCAGAGATCTGCTCTTCCAGCACGTCGTTGAGTTCGCGCAGCGCGCTGGGCTGCAGGCCGTCGAGCGCGGCCAGCCGCAGCATGGCCTCGCCAGCCTGACGCTCGGGAAAGTAGTGCAGCACTTCACCGGCCTGTTCGGGGTCGATGTAAGCCAGCACGAGTGCGATGACCTGCGGATGTTCGAGCTTGATCAGCTCGGCAATGGCGCGCGGCTCCAGCCATTTCAGGTTTTCCAGCCCGCTGGATTCGCCGCCGTGCAGAATGCGCTCGATCAGCGAATTGGCGCGCTCGCCGCCCAGCGCCTTGGTCAGCGCCCCGCGCAGAAATTCGTTCGCCCCCAGACCCAGCGCGGTTTGCTGCTCCAGCTTGTCGCGGAATTCGCGCATCACCGCATGCGCCTGGTCGGTGCTCACCCGGTTGAGCTTGGACATGGCCACGCCCAGACGCTGCACCTCGCGCGGCCCTAGGTGGCGCATGATCTCCGCCGCCTGGTCTTCGCCCAGACTCAGCAGCAGCACCGCGGCGCGGTCCAGCCCGGTGAAATCGGCTTGTTCACTGGCCATCGGACAGCCACTCCTTCACCACCTGCGCGGCCCGCCGCGGGTCTTGCTTGACCAGCTCGCGCGAAATGGCCGCGTCGGTCTCGAGCGTGTTGCTCAGATGAACGGTATCGGGCGCCAGCGCGCCGGGCATGCCGGCTGCGGACTGTTCCGCCGCGCCGCCCGGGCCGGTTGTCTGCGCGGCGCGGCGCTGCGCCGAGGTCGCGTCCGGGTCAGGTTCGGTGGCGTCTTGGCGTCGCCCTTTTCCGGCACCGCCTCCGCTCATGGCCTTGCGCATGGCACGGTAGGCCATCAAGCCGAGAATGAGCGCGATGACGTAAGGCACGGCCTGACGTACGCCGTCCCACAGCCAGGCCTGACGCCACCACGGCAGGGTTTTTTCGGCCTCTTTCTGCGCCGCGGTAAAGGGCATGTTGATCACGCTCACCGTATCGCCACGCTGGGCGCTGAAGCCGATGGCGTTTTCCACCAGTTGCTTCATCTGCCCGAGCTGCGCGGCGTTCATGGGCACCGCCTTGCCGCCCTTGGCCTGATCGTTCACCAGCACGGAAACCGACAGGCGCTTGACCGATCCGACCGGCTGCTGGGTGTGGCTCACGGTCTTGTCGAGATCGTAATTTGTGGTGGCCGAGGAACTGGCCGCCGTGGGCGCCAGAGTTTTCAGACTGGGCGTGATCTGGGTGAGCTGCTGCGGCGTAAGCGGCGCGGAGGCCGAGCCCACGGTGAACGGCGCCGTCACGCCGCCCGGCGGCTGATTGGACAGCGCCCCCGGCACCCCGGCCGGCAGCGTGCCACTGCCCGATGAATTCGTGCTCTGCTGCTGCTGGCTGAGCACATGGCCCTGGCCGTAGAACACCGAACTGGACTCAGTCTTGGCGAAGTCGATGTCTGCCGACACCGCCACCCGCACCCCGTCACTGCCCACCAGCGGCGCCAGCAGCGCCTCGATCTGCTTGCGATATTGCTGCTCGATGGTGCTGCGGTAGGCCAGTTGTTCAGGCTGAATGCCGCTGTCGGCGCGCGGCCCGGAGGTGAGCAGATTGCCGTCCTGATCGACCACGCTGACGTTTTGGTCATTCAGCCCCGCCACCGCCGAGGCCACCAGATGCACAATGCCCGCGACTTGCGCGCCACTGAGCACCCGCCCCGGATAGAGCTTGAGCAGCACCGAGGCCGAGGGCTTTTCGGCTTCGCTCAAAAACACCGAGGGCTTGGGAATGGCCAGATGCACCGTGGCGGCGTCCACCGCCGACAAAGCCTCGATGGTGCGCCCGAGCGAGCCTTCCAGCGCCCGCTGGTAATTGATGCGTTCAACAAACTGGCTGGTTCCCATGGGCTCGTTGTCGAGCACCTCGAACCCCACACCGGCCCCTTTGGGCAAGCCGTCCGCCGCCAGTTTCATGCGGGTGGCATACACCTGCGCCGACGGCACTTCAATGACGGCGCCGCCGCCGGTAATGCGATAGGGAATGTTGAGTTTCTGCAGCTCGCCGATCACCGCGCCGCCGTCGCGCTGGGACAGATTGGTGTAGAGCACCTGGTAGTCGAGGCGGGTGGTCCACATCAGGGTGACGACGATCAGCGCGACCAACGCGGCCAGCCCCGCCAGCCAGCTGAAGCGCTGGTTCATATTCATCTGGCGGAACGCGCCCAGGGGATCTTGCAGCGCGGCGGTGGCGGTCGTGGCCATGGTGGAGTGTCAAAAATTTGTCGTGGCTGGAATTCAGGCCTGGATATTCATGATGTCCTGATACGCGGACACCAGCTTGTTGCGCACCTGCAGCGCCGCCTGGAACGAGAGACTGGCTTTCCGCGAGGCCAGCATCACATCGCTCAGGCTCACATCGCCCGTGCCCGAGACAAATTGCTGCTGCAAGGCGTTGGCCTGCTGCAGTTCGCCACTCACCCCGTCGAGCGCGCCCTTGAGCGTGGCGGCAAAATCGGTCTGCTGCGTGGACGCCGTGGCGCCCAGCGCGGCGGCGGCGTTGCCGCCCGTGGCATCTGCCGGACGCGCGGCAGCCTGCGCCGCCAGACGGCGCATCTGGGCGAGAACGCTTTGCATGGCATCGATCTGCATCGAGAGTCTCCGGCCACTAATCCTCCATACAACCGGCTGAAACCGGCGTTTTGACCAATTTAAGCAAAAGCCGTTCCAGCGGCGATGCGCAAGCAAGCAACGGGACGATCAAGGCGATTCCGGCAGCTCCAGCCCGGCTTCCCGCAGCTTTTGCAGCTTGTGCCGCAGGGTGCGCGGGCTGATGCCCAGACGCTGCGCGGCGAGCGATTTGGAGCCCTGGCTGTGCTGCAGCGCCTCGGCGATGAGCTGGCGTTCGTTCAGCGCCAGCTCACTGCCGAGATCACCCGCGCTCAGTGTGGGCGCCGGAAACGCCGCGGCAAAAACCGGCGCGGGCATGTCACCCATTGGCGCGGGAAACAGCAGATCCGTCGCAGAAAT
>JAFGXB010000174.1 GCA_016936875.1 Burkholderiaceae bacterium
AGAGCGAGCGGATCATGGCGGGTATCGAATGCGGTGTTGAAGGGGGGCTGTTGGAGGTGGTTCAGTGCAATCAGTTCACGCTGAGCAACTGCGACGCGGCCTGATGGTTCTGGTCCACGGTCTGCATCAGCTTGGTCTGAATTTCAAACGCGCGGGTGTTGTCGAGAATCTGGATCATGGCCTGCACCGGGTTGACGTTGCTGCCCTCCAGCGCCCCCACGGCGAGTTGCACAGAGCCGTCGGCGGGCGCGGGGCCTTGCGTATCGCGGAACAGGCCGTCGGCCGCGCGCTGCATCTGGCTGGCCGGCGGGTTGACGAGTTGCAGACGGTTGACCACCACCAGCGCATTGGGCTGGCTGCCCACCGGCACGCCGGAGATCGTGCCGTCCGCGCCGATCTGCACCGACTCCAGCGGCGGCAGCGAAATGGGCGCGCCGCCCTGGCCCAGCACCGGGCGACCGTCGCTGGTGGACAGGATGCCGCTGCTGCTCACTTGCAGGTCGCCGTTGCGGGTGTAGGCGGTGTCGCCATTTGCTGCCTGCACCGCAATCCAGCCGGGGCCCTGAATGGCCACATCCAGCGCGCGGCCGGTGTGGTTGATCGGCCCTTCCTGCAGATTGGCGCTGTTGCCCTGCACCGTGGTGTAAGCGCCGCTGGGCACCGCGTTGCCGTACACCGGCAGGGCGCGGAACTGCGCCTGCTCGCCGCGGTAGCCGGTGGTGTTCACGTTGGCGAGGTTGTTGGTCGTGACCGCCTGCTGTTGCAGGATGGCACGGGCGCCGGTGGCGGCAATCCAGAGGGTGTCCATGGTTCAGGCGTGCTGTTGAATTACAGGGTAAGCAAAGTCTGGACCACTTGGTTTTGCGTCTTGATGGTCTGCGCATTGGCCTGATACGCCTGCTGCGCGACGATCAAATTCACCAGCTGCGTCGACAAATCGACGTTCGACTGCTCCACCGCGCTGGACTGCAAGGAGCCGAGCCCGGCAGATTGCGGACTGCCCGTCAGCGGCTGGCCGGACTGATAGGTTGCGGCGTAATAGTTGTTGCCGACGCGCTGCAAACCCTGTGGGGCCTTGAAATTGGTCAGGGAGATTTGTCCGAGCGTGGCCGATTGACCATTGCTGTATCGCCCGAAAATCACCCCGGTGGGATCGATGGAGAGATTGCTCAACTGCCCCACGCCGTAGCCGTCGTTGGTCACGTTGCTCACCGCAGTTGGCGCGCTGTAGTTGGTCGATCCGGCAAAGCCCACCGTGACCGTGCTGGGTGCTGCGCCATTTGGCCAGGTGATGTTGAGCGCAGTGCTGGGGGCCGGCGTGGTAATGGCGCCCGTGGTGTTGAAGTCCAGCGTGGTGGCTGCGCCCGAAGCAACAGTGCCACCGTCCACAGAGTACTGCACGTTCCAGACCTGGCCGCTTGCTGGGCTGGTGCCGGAGGTCAGTGTGTAGTAGCTCGACAGCAGATGCGCGTTGCCCAGACTGTCATAGACCGAGGTGCTGGTGGTGAAGTTGTAAGTGGTCGGATCGGCAGCGTTGAAAACCGTACCGCTGGCAATCGGCGTGGTCGACGAATTGAGGTTCAGGCTCAGCCCCAGGCCGGAGGTCGCTTCCGGGGCTAGTGTGGTCTGGACGATCTGCAGCGGCCCGCTGCCGCCGGTGAGGACGCCGCTGACCGCCGGGGTGCCCACCAGTTGGCCGCCTGCGGCATCGACGATGTAGCCGTTTTGGTCGAGCTGGAACTGGCCGTCGCGGCCATAGACCGTGGCGCCGTTGTAGTTGAACTGGAAAAAGCCGCTGCCGTTGATGGCAATGTCCAGCGGGTTGCTGGTGGCGCTGATATTGCCCTGCGAAAACTGCTGCGCCACGGTCTGCACCGAGGTGCCGATGCCCACCTGCCCATACTGCGGCGCGGTGCCGGCGATGGCCGTGGCGTAGGCGTCGGCGAATTGCGCGTTGCTCTGCTTGAAGCCCACCGTGTTGGCGTTGGCGATGTTGTTGCCCATCACCTGCAGGTCGGTGGAGGCGGCTTTCAGGCCGGAGAGTGCGGTTTGGAAGGTGCTCATGGAATTCCCCGAAAAAAATGCGTTGTGCTGTGTTTGGTCAAACGATGCGGCGCTTACATCACGCCCTGGATGCTCGACAGCGGCACGCTGCCGCTCTGTCCCTGAAGCTGCAGCGACGGGCCGTTGCTGCCGCTCAGATAGACCGACTGCACCTTGCCCGTGCCGAAGGGCACCGCGGCCACCGGCTGGCCGCTGGAATCAAGCGCGGTGACGTTGAAGGTGTAGTTGCCGGCAGGCGCCGCCTGGCCGCTGGCGTTGCTGCCGTCCCAGTTGAAGGTCTGCACGCCGGTGGGCAGTGCGCCGAGTTGCAGGGTGTTGACGGTCTGTCCGGCGCTGTTTTGCACCTGCACCTGCACGTTCTGCGCCGCAGAGGCCAGGGTGAAGCCCCCGGCGCTGCCGCCGCTGGCCGGCAGGCTGATGCTGTTGTTGTCGAACACCACGGTCTGCCCCACCAGATTGGCGGCTTGCAGGCCCTGGGTCTGTGCCAGCTGCGCGGTGAGGGTGGCCATGCTTTGCTGCAGTCCCTGCACGCCGCTGGCGGTGCTGAACTGCGCGAGCTGGGCCGACAAGTCCTGATTGCTCAGGGGGTTCATCGGGTCCTGGTTGGTGAGCTGGGTGACCAGCAGCTTGTAGAAGGTGTTGACATCGGCCAGCCCGCCCAGGCCGCTGGTGCTGCTGCCCGAGGTGCCGCTGCTGCTGCTCGTCTGCAGCGAGGAGAGGAAGGCGTTGGAACTGATGGGGGAGGTGCTCATGACAGCGGTCTTTCCGGGTTATTGACCCAATGTGAGGGTTTTCAGCAGCAGGTTCTTGGTGGTGTTCATCACGTTCACGTCGGCCTGGTAGGCGCGTGAGGCGGAAATCATGTTGACCATCTCGTCCACCGGATTGACGTTGGGATAGCTGACATAGCCGTCCTTGTTCGCCAGTGGGTTGCCGGGGTCATAGACGAGTTTGAGCGGGCCGGGCTTCTCCACCACACCGGCCACCTGCACGCCGTTCACCCCGGCGGGCACGCCCGGGCCGGACAGCGGCTGCGCGGCAAACACCACTTCGCGGGCGCGGTACGGGTGGCCGTTGGAGCTGACGGCGGAGTTGGCGTTGGCCAGATTGCTGGCCACCACGTTGAGGCGGTAGCTCTCGGCATTCAGGCCGGAGTTGGCAACGTCGAGGGCGGAGAACAGGGACATGGCGAGGTTCAGAGCAGGTGGAAAGCGGGGGCTCAGTTGCCGGTGATGGCCGAGGTCAGGGTTTTGATCTTGCCGGTGAGAAAGGTGAGGTCAGATTCGTACTGAATGCTGTTTTTCTGGAAGGACGCTTGCTCGCGGTTCATGTCCACCGAGTTGCCGTCCAGCCGCACGGTATTGCCGGCCTGGTAGGCAATGAAGTCAGAACCGGCCGGGGCCACAGTGCCGGGCAGTTGCCGTGGCTGCTCGGTTTTCAGCGCCACGCCGCCGGTCTGCTGACCAGCTTGTTGTCCGCCAAGCGCGGCCTTGTACGCGGCGGAAAAGTCCAGATCGACCGCCTTGTAGCCAGGCGTGTTCGCATTGGCGATATTGGCCGAGAGCAATTGCTGGCGCTGCGCCCGCAGGTTGAGTGCGGTTTGCAGCGGGGCGAATTCACGGTCGAGAGCGGAGAGCATGGCAGTGGTCTGGTGGGTCTATGGCCTCTTGACTGCAGATTCCATGCCAAGGACGCCGCACAGGGCGGCCGGGGTGAAGACCACGCAAAGCGGCAATCCGCCCGGCACCCGAGCGGCAAGACCTTGCCGGTTGTTGCTGCGGAATGGAGGGGGATGAACCGGGTGTAGGCAAGGCGATGCAACGGCATCCCCCTCCCAACCTCCCCCACTGCTGGGGGAGGAGAAAACGGCGCTGCGCGATGCGAACGATGCACCTCCCAACCTCCACCGCTACGGGGAGGCACCGTTTTGCTCCCTCCCCAGCAGTGGGGAGGGTTGGGGAGGGGAGCGAGTCCGCGCGGGAATATGACCTGGTACGAACCTTGCGAAAAGAGCCGCAGCAAAGCATTCCGCATTCCTACCGCCCCTCGGATTCCTTCTGTCCTCATGTCTGCCCTCCACCCGTCCATTTTTCTGCCGATCTTGCGCCGTATCGGAGTCGCCCTCGCCCTGACGTGGGCGGCGGCGGCCTGGGCGCTGCCTGCGGTGCAAAGCACCGCGAGCATTCGCGCGGCGGCGGAGGCCTTTGTGCGTGCCGGTTTGCCTGCGGGCGCGGCCAAGGCGAAGATCGACGTACAGGGACCGGCGGCCGGTTTGCGCTTTCCGCAATGCACCGACCTGCGCACGGCCTACTTTGGCAACGCCAATCCGTATGGCGCGCAAACGGTAGAGGTGCGCTGCGCCGCGCCGCAGGTCTGGTCGCTTTATCTGCCGGTGCGGGTGGATCAGCAGCAGGGCGTGGTGGTGGTGGCGCGCGCGCTGCAGGCCGGGCATGTGCTGACCGCCGCAGACCTCACCACGGTCGAGCGCGACTCCTCGCACCTTCCGCCCGGCGCGGTGGACAACGCGCAGGCGCTGGTCGGCCAGGTGCTGCGCTACAGCGTGGCGGCGGGCCAGCCGCTGGTGCAAAGCATGCTCACCGGGCCACAACTGGTCCACTACGGCCAGCCGGTCAGCCTGGTGGCGCAGGGCATGGGGGTGCGGTTGGTGGCGCTGGGGCAGGCGATGGCGGACGGGCGGGCCGGGCAGTCGGTGCTGGTGCGCAATCTGCAATCCGGCCGGGTGGTCAGCGGCGTGGTGGACGCGCAGGGGCAGGTGGTCGTGCCGCTGAATTAAGCCGCCAGGAGTAACAAGAGGGGCAGGTAGCGCAGCCGCCAAGGGGTGTCAAAAAACCGTCTTTCAGGCGGGTGGCGGTCAGAACAAGCCGGATTGCACTCTTTTTTTATCGGTAAAACGTCAAATATAAGCTGAATACAAGCCAAATTTGGCTTGAATCACATGGCATCGTGTTTGCTATGCAAGGGGTATCTCCCGTGGAGTACCCCATGTCCGCCTTCGCTCTGATGCCCATTGCCGACCGTTCCCAACAATCCGATTCCCCGGCCCCTTCTCTCGCCATTGTCGAGAGCGGGCTGGCCGCCTGCAGACCGCCGGACGCGGCGCTGCAGGCCGAAACCTCGGCACTGCGCCTGGCGCGGCAGATTTACGCGGCGTGGCTGCAGCGCTGTTTGCGGCAGGGCGCCTACCGCAAAAATCCTGGCGCGGTGGCGGCGTTGCCGCGTGCCGCCATCGAACACCAACTCGACTGCGCACTGGAACGCGCCGGCCCGGAGGTGGCCGATTTGCTGTCCCTGCACACTGCGCAGCGCGCAGGGCTGGTGGAGCTGTGCGCCCTGATCCGCGCTCTGGCCGCCGCCGACCAGCAAGACGCCAGGGCGGTGCAGACCTGGGATCGGCTGATCGACCTCGGGCTGGAGGTGCTTCAGGGTTTTGCCGAGATGGAGATCGTGTTTGCCGCCCAGCGCGCCGCGCACGATCCGCTCACCGGCCTGCCCGGGCGCGCCGCGCTGCAGCAGCGTTTGCAGGCCGAGCAGTCTCTGGCCTTGCGCCACGGCCGAACCTGTGCAGTGGTCATGGTGGACATCGACCATTTCAAACAGGTCAACGATCAGCACGGTCACCAGGCTGGAGACCGCGTGCTGGCGGCGTTCGCGCGGGTTTTGCGCGGAGCGCTGCGGCCGTATGACGGGGTGTACCGCTATGGCGGCGAGGAGTTCGTTCTCATACTGCCAGGAGCCGCCGCCGCGCAGGCCGTGCGCATCGTGGACCGCATCCGTCTCTCTCTCGCCGCCCGGCCGCTCGTGCAACTTCAGCCCCGGGTGCTGCACGTCAGCTTCTCCGCCGGTGTGGCTGCGCTTACTGAGCGCGCCATTGCGCAAACCCTGCGCTGCGCCGATCAGGCGCTCTACCGCGCGAAGGCCGAGGGGCGCGACCAGGTTCACCTCGAAAGCTGCGTCAGCGCATGAATACGGCGCTTTTTTCCGCGCGGCGCACGGTTTGCCGCGGCCTGGCGCGGGGCATCCCCGCAGGGTGAGCCGCCATGTCTGCGCCGTCACAGCATCGCCCGTCCCACGGTCTGCGCCACGCCAGCGCGCAAGACCTGCAGGCGGCGTTTCGCGTGGATGCGGAGGAATTCCTGCGGCTGTTCATTCAAGGGCTGCAGCCGCAGGCGCGACGCGACGACACTCTGCAAGCCCTGGGCAACGCGGCCGAGGCGCTGCGGGGTATCCGTATTGGCGCGGATTTTTTGCAGCTTGAGGCGGTGAGCGCCCTGTGTCGGCAGGGGGAGCAAGACCTGCTGCAGCAATTGCCGCTGATCGCCTCGGGTACGGCCTTGCAATGGAGCGCTCTGCAGGGCGTGATTGACGGCCTGCGCCAGCAACTTGCCATCTGGAGCGGGCAGCAGCCCCCAGCAGAACAGGCTGCCGCGTTGCCTGCGGCGCAGGGGGCCGTCCCCGCGGAAACGCAGAAATCACCCGAGCCCGAGCCCGAGCCCGAGCCCGAGCCAGAGCCAG
>JAFGXB010000175.1 GCA_016936875.1 Burkholderiaceae bacterium
AATAGGCAAATTTTTGCGCATTGTCCAACAACCATGCCGCCACGCTGGCCGGGGTGTTGATGTCCAGAATGGCAGCATGGACGGGCGGAGGAAGCTGCTGCGGCGAGTCGGTGGCGATGGCGAGAATCTGCGCATCGTCTGGGTAGCAGACGGGCCGCCCGGTGCTGGAGCGCCAGACCTCGATCTTGGGCAGGCGCGCGTATTTGAAGCCTTCGACGAACACCCAGTCGACCTGCGGATCGAGCATGGGAAGAAGCTCTGGCACGCCCAATTCATGTGGCTGTGGCAGACGGCGCTGCAGCGCGATCAAATGGTCAGACGCGGCGAGCACTTCATACGCGCCGGCCTCGCGGTGGCGCCAGGTGTCCTTGCCCGGATGGTCGATATCGAAACGGTGATGGGCATGCTTGAGCACCGACACACGCAGCCCATCGAGCACAAAATGCTGCACCAGCGTTTCCACCAGCGTGGTTTTGCCACTGCCGGAAAATCCGGCAAAGCCGACGACTTTCATCAAACGACCGCCGCCCCTGTGGTGCAGTGCATGGCAATGTACGACTTGACGGCCTCCACCTCGATGGGCATCACCGCAAAACGCTGCGGACGGCGCTCCAGATCCTCCAGCCCCTCGGGACGCTTGGGCACAAGGCCCACGGCGTCCTGGAGGGTCTCGGGAAATTTGGCGGCCAGCGCCGTTTCCAGCACCAGCATGGGCACGCCTGGCTCCCGGTGCTCACGGGCGACCTTCACGCCATCGGCGGTATGGGTGTCGATCAACCGTTCGCTGCCCTGCCACACGCTGCGGATGGTGGCGAGCCGGTCGGCATGGGTGCTGCTGCCTGAAGCAAAGCCGTAATCGGGGCCGATGCGGGCGAACGCGGGGTCGGCGGACAGGTCGAAAAACCCTGTGCGCTGGAGTTCGTTGGCAAACAAGCCGTGCACCCGCGCGGCGTCGCGCCCGAGCAGGTCGAAGATGAAGCGCTCGAAGTTCGACGCCTTGGAAATGTCCATCGACGGACTGGAGGTGTGATGCGTCTCGGCCGATTTGCGTGGGCGGTAAACGCCGGTGCGGAAGAACTCGTCGAGCACGTTGTTCTCGTTGGTGGCCAGCACCAGCTTGCGGATCGGCAAGCCCATCATGCGCGCCACATGCCCTGCGCAGATGTTGCCGAAGTTGCCCGAAGGCACGGTGAAACTCACCTGCTCGTCGTTGCTGCGCGTGGCCTGGAAGTAGCCGGCAAAGTAATAGACGATCTGCGCCGCAAGCCGCGCCCAGTTGATGGAGTTGACCGTGCCGATGCGCCAGCGGCGCTTGAAGTCGAGATCGTTGGAGACGGCCTTGACCATGTCTTGTGCATCGTCGAACACGCCCTGCACCGCGATGTTGTGGATATTGGCGTCGGCCAGCGAATACATCTGCGCGGTTTGAAACGCGCTCATCTTGCCGAAGGGCGAGAGCATGAACACGCGGATGCCGCGCTTGCCGCGCATGGCGTATTCGGCCGCGCTGCCGGTATCACCCGAGGTCGCGCCGAAGATGTTGAGCTCGCTGTGCTGGCGGGCCAGCGCGTACTCGAACAGATTGCCCAGCAGTTGCATGGCCATGTCCTTGAAGGCCAGCGTGGGGCCCTCGGACAGCCCCAGCAGCGCCATGCCCGGCTCGCCCTTCAGCGGCTTGAGGGGCACGATCTCGGCATGGCCGCCGAACACCTCCGGCGTGTAGGTTTTGTCGATCAGGGCGCGCAGATCGTTCGCCGGCATGTCGGTGATGAAACGCGACAGAATCTCATAGGCCAGATCGGGATAGGACAGCCCGCGCCATTGCGCCAGCGTGGCGGCGTCAATGTGCGGATAGCGTTCTGGCAGGTAGAGCCCGCCATCGGGTGCCAGCCCTTCGAGCAGGATGTCGGAAAAACCTCGGGTCGCGGACTCGCCACGGGTGCTCAGATAACGCATCAGCGCAGCTCCTCTTTGCGAATGCGCACAATGGGCGCATGCACGCTGGGCAAAGCCTGCATGCGGGCGATGGCGGTGTTCATGCGCGACTCGACGGTGTCATGCGTGAGGATGATGACGTCGGTCTGATGCTCGCCTTCCCCGGCCTCGCGCTGAATGAGGCCGTCGATGGAAATGCCCTCATCGGCCAGGATGCGGGTGAGATCGGCCAGCACGCCAGCCTGATCGGCCACGCGCAGACGCAGGTAATAGGCGGTGACCACTCGCTCCATCGGCAGAATGGGCAGGTCACTCATCGCATCGGGCTGGAAGGCCAGATGTGGCACGCGGTGCTCGGGGTCGGCGGTGTGCAGCCGGGTCACGTCCACCAGATCGGCGATAACGGCGGAGGCGGTTGGCTCCGAACCCGCGCCCTTGCCGTAATACAGGGTTGGGCCGACCGCGTCGGCCTGCACCACCACCGCGTTCATCGCCCCTTCAACATTGGCAATCAGACGGGTGGCCGGAATGAGGGTGGGATGCACGCGCAGTTCGATGCCCTGCGCCGCATGCTTGGTGATGCCGAGCAGTTTGATGCGGTAGCCGAGCTGCTCCGCGTAGCGGATGTCGGCAGCCTGCAGGGCGGTGATGCCTTCCACATAAGCCTTGTCGAATTGCACCGGCACACCAAACGCGATGGCGCAAAGAATGGTGGCCTTGTGCGCCGCGTCCACGCCCTCGATATCGAAGGTGGGATCGGCTTCGGCATAGCCCAGTGCCTGCGCCTGTTTGAGCACGGTGGCGAAATCCAGGCCCTTGTCGCGCATCTCGGACAGGATGAAATTGGTCGTGCCGTTGATGATGCCGACAATCCATTCGATGCGGTTGCCCGCCAGCCCCTCGCGCACCGCCTTGATGATGGGAATGCCGCCGGCCACCGCCGCCTCGAAGGCCACCATCACGCCCTTGGCCTGCGCGGCCGCGAAGATCTCGTTGCCGTGCAGTGCCAGCAGCGCCTTGTTGGCAGTCACCACATGCTTGCCCGCAGCGATGGCCGCCAGCACCAACTCGCGCGCGGGGCTGATGCCCCCCATGAGTTCGACCACGATGTCGATGTCCGGCCGGGTCGCCAGGGCCATGAAATCGGTGGTGATGGGCAGCGCCCCTCCCACGGCAGCGCGCGCCTTGTCGGGATTGCGCGCGGCAATCGCCGCGATGGCAATGCCGCGCCCGGCGCGCCGCTGCAACTCTTCCTGGTTGCGCGCAAGCACCTTGACCACACCGCTGGCGACGGTGCCCGCGCCGAGAAG
>JAFGXB010000176.1 GCA_016936875.1 Burkholderiaceae bacterium
CTGGCGACCAATCAGTCGCACTTCCGCCGCCTTACACATCGCGTCGGCCGCTTCAATCGCGGGCACCAGGCCGCGCGTCTCGATCATACCCAGGGCAATTCCGTTCACATTCGCCATTTTTCACTCCTCAAAGGATGGCAATTACGCCAAGATCAAACCAATTCTGATCGCCGACTCAAGCCGTCGGCGCTTCGGGCAGGATGCCCTCGACTTCACCATGCACGCGGGCAATGATGTGTGCAGCCACCAGGCCGTCACCCACACGCTCGCAGGCGTCGGCGCCTGCACGCACCGCCGCGTTCACCGCGCCGGTCTCGCCGCGAACCAACACGGTCACATAGCCGCCACCCACAAACTGACGACCAATCAGTCGCACTTCCGCCGCCTTGCACATCGCGTCCGCCGCCTCGATTGCAGGCACCAGTCCGCGCGTCTCGATCATGCCCAGGGCAATGCCCATACGTTCAGCCATTTGTCACTCCTTGTCTAAAAGTCGACTGCTCACCAAATTGCACCGAGCCGGCGCCCGACGTGCTCCCTTGCTCACGACTGCGTGGAAGACCCGCTGACGGATTCATTCCTCCCAGCCCTCGATGATTCCGCAGATGGTCAGATCCGTGGTCACGGTCGGATCGGGCATGGCCAGCCGTGCAGCACTGCCCAGGGTGGTGAACACCCATTTACCCACCGGCACGCCCACCGGATCGGAGGCCACCTCGATATTGCCCTTCAAACCCTGCAGCACGCGCAACGACGCCGATTTCAGCCCCGGCGCGCGCCGAGTGCAGACCAGTTCGTCCTTGACGCGCCAGATTTCCATCAGCCCTCCGCGCTCCAGTGGTCGATGATGCCGACGATGGTGAGATCGGAGGGAAAGTCCTTGCTGCCTGCGGCTTCCCGGGCCGCCGACGAACCAACACAGATCACCCAGTCTCCAGGCACGCAGCCCACGGCGTCGACCGCCACGCTGCGCGTGCCGCCAGCCTTGTCCTGGACGACGAGCAGCGGACGGTGGCCGAACGCATCGATCCGATTCGTCGATACCAGCGTTTTTTCCACTCGCATGATGCGCATCTGTCTGCCCTCAATGTCCTGCGTCCGCCACCGCTTCGTCGACGAACACGCAGCGTTCGGTGTCGAAACGGTCGGACAATGCCATGCGGCAAATCAGCAGTTTCTCCGCGACCAGCGCCGGATACCTGGATTCGATTGCTGCCTTGACCTGTTTGGCGCGTTTGAGCACGCGTTCGCGCGAGCCAGGCACGCGCGACGAGTAATAGAAGTGCACCAGCACCGGTACCGGCAGCCCATGACGCACATTCAAACCCGTGAAAATCTTGATGCCGACGTCCATGTCGGCCGCGCCTTCCTCGACCGTGTCAAGATGGGCGTAGTAATACTTGTTGCGCAGCTGCACGTAGTGCGTGGCTTCACCGGCGCAGATGAATTCCTCATCATGGCCAAGCACTGCATAGCGCCCTTGATGGTGGTGGATCACGAACTCGATCTGCGACAGATTGGCCTCGGCCAGCGCCAGCACCAGGCTGCGCATACCGGCATCCATGACGCCCCGGCCCTGCGCCCAACCGTCCATACCCTGCGCTTCATCCACCCGCTGGGCGATATGGGCGCGCGCGTCGGCTGCGGACAGGCCAACAGTGTCGCGATACAGCTCGGCGGTATCGATATAACGATAGGGATTCACGTCACCATCACCATCCGGCAGGTGAATACGCAGCGAATCGAGGTCCGTATCCAGCCCAACCAGCAGCACCGCAGGTGCGGCGCCAAGTCCATAGGTACGCTCAATCGCCACGCGCAACTCATCCAGTCGTTGCTTGGCCGACTCCACCGCCTGCTTGTCGTTGCTGGCATGGAACGCACAACCCTGTTCGTGCGAATGCGAGCTGCTGAAGTGATAAACCGCGATTTTTAGATAATTCTGCGATTCGCCACCGGGGATGCCACCGGTCAGGCGCTCAAGTTCGCGATGCGCCCAATCGACCATGTCGACTTCGACATCGAACATCGCCCCGGCGTAGGCCTTGACATAAACGTTGCGATTGGGCGCCATGCGGAACACGAAGGGCACCAAACCTTGCAGACGTCCATCGGCGCAGGGCGTGATGTCCACCGTGTGATAGCCGCAGACCGCAAGAAACTCGGGCGTCAACGCCATGCGGCTCAACCACGGCGCCTGATCGGCATCGGTGTGATCGATGCAATTCTTGAAGCTCTGGAAAATGCAATGGGTGTGGAGCGCCTTCATGTCCAGACCAGACACCCAGGCGTCGTCGAGCAGTTCCTGCGGCAGCGCAAACCCCAGACGGGTCTGCGCCAGAGCTTGTGCGCGCGCAGCAAAATCGGACTCATGCTGCAGCGCGGAGATGTCCTTGAGTGTCTCGACGATCCCGCTGAAGCGCCCGCGCACGGTGCGCTCATAATCAGACAGGCACTGGTTGAGTTCCGCATCGACCAAACCATGCTCGCAACGCTGACCCGGCCCAATGACGCAGGCCGGATTGCCACGATCGGCCTGGGCATGAAACGCGGGCCGCGCCGCGGGGGCTTCCTGCGATGGCAGGTAAGCGCCACTGGCCTTCAGGGCAGCCATGCGTTTGTTCGTATTCATGCCTGGGTGCCCCGGCTCAGCCGCGTGCGCCGCCAGAGACGGTCACAGCTGCGCCGCGCTCGGTGTTACCGGACGAACCGGTCACACGAGACGACGGAACCTCGGGGCGCTCCACTTCGCGGAACGTGGCGGCGTTCGATCCCATGCCGCGCGGCTGGCCGCGCATCGACGGGTTGCGGACGAGGCTGGATGTCCCCTCGGTTCCAGTCACGCGCGACTGCTCCAGCCAGATGTCACCAGAGATCCGCGTGCCTTGCTGGCTGCCTTCGCCAGTCAGACGCTGTGCCGCACGTTGCACCGTGTCCTGTTGCTCTTGCTGCTGCGCCTGAAAACGCTGCATGTCCTGCTTGCGAAATTCGGGCGTGCCGGTGATCAGCCCTTCAGCCTTGTTGATCGAGCCGGTGAGACGGTCGGTGCCCATGCCATTGCCCGTCACATCCAGGCCACGTTCACGGCCGAGCGAAGCATGGCCCGGCGTGAGGATGCTGAACGTGATGGGCGCGGCGTCGCGCGCCGGTGCTTCGGCAGGACGCGCACGCGATACGAAGCGGCCGCTGGTGGCGCATTGCCCCGGCATGGTGTCCAGGCCGAGATAGGGTGTTCCGGTCACGGGGCCGCAGGCCCCGCGCTCGTCGCCGGTCATCATCGATCCGCCGGCACCGGGACGGTCACCACTGATGGCCCGCAGGGACACCGTGGCACTGTCACGCTGCACATTGCGTTGCTGCTGCAGCGCAGGCGCCTCGCAGAACGCCTGGAACTGACCTTGACCGATATAACTGTTGCCGCTGATGGGCGCGCAGGCGCCCGCCTCATTGCCGGTAACCCGCATGGCACGGCCCGGATTGCTGCCAGTGACTCTCTGACCATTCCAGGTCTGATCGACCACGACCTTGGCGATCGGGGCAATCACTTCAGGTGCTTCACATACGGCGCCGAGTTGCTGCGCGCCGATGTAATCGATACCGGTGACGGGTTTGCACCCGAACGACTCGTCACCGGACAATTTTGGGCTGGGCGCGACCTCGGAACCCGTCACGGAACGCCCACCCAGCGTCTGCATGACGCCGACCTTGGCCGGGGCTGCCGCAGTGGCGCCGCCGAAATCCTTGGCGTTGAAATACTGATTGCCCGAGACCGCACGGGACGAACCCGCCTCGTTGCCGGTGACGTGGGCACTGCGGCCCACATCGGAGCCAGTCACGCTCTGGCCGTCGCGGCTGGACATCACACTGATCTTGCGCGGCTGCGTCGGGGCGCTGGTCTTGCAAAACTGGCTGAACTGCTCGGAGGACAAATACTGGGTTCCGGTCACTGGGCGGCAGGCACCGGCCTCATCGCCGGTCATGCTCTTGCGCGCACCGACGCCAGTACCGGTCACGGTCTTGCCGCTAGCCGTCGTGCTGACCTCGACCTTGTTCGGCGCCGTGTCAGCGCCAGCCGTGCTGTAGCGGGTGCCGGTGAGTGCGCGATCCGCACCCTGTTCGCCGCCGGTCACCTTGACTTGGCGGTCGACCAGCGTCCCTGTGAAGCGCTGCCCCATCTCGGTGGTGCCGCGCCCCACCTTCTCTGCCCCCGCCTGAGGGCGGGTTTCGCAGAATTCCTGGTAGCGTTCGGCGCTGAGATAGTCGGAACCGGTGATTGCGCGGCAGGAGCCGGGTTCATCACCCGTCACCTTGGTGGAACGCCCGACTTCCGTGCCGGACACGCGTTGTTCGCGCAAGGTGGTGCTCACCCCTACTTTGGGCGGATTTGGTGCTGGACGCGTTTTGCACAGCGCATCAAACTGCTCTGTGCCGATGTATTCAGTTCCGGTAATGGCGCGGCAGGAGCCGGGCTCGTTGCCACTGACGCGCTGGCTGCGCTCAACCTGCGTGCCTGTCACGCGCTGCCCCGAAAGGGTATGACCTTCCTCGACCTTCACCGGCACAACAGCCTGGGTATCACGCGCCTTCATGCGTCCACTGGGGCGCGGAGACGCTGCGACGGAGGCACCTACGCGGCCGACGAGCGACTGCACATGACGGCGCTGCATCGCCACCTGGCGAGCCGTCGCCCCCTTGCTCATGGCGGCCTGCCAATCCTGGCCAGGAAGCGTCGCTGCGATCTTGGTGGCCTGAGCAACACGGCGCAGACCGGCCTTGCCATCCTGCGCCAGCGCAGCGCGGCGGGCCTGCGCCAGAGCACGACCACCGGCCATGGGCAGGGCACGAACTGCAGTGGATCCCTCAGCGGCCGGAACGGCCATTGCACCACCAGTAGACAGCGCCGGAGTGGGCGCGGTGTCGGCACAACCACAGCCGCAGGACTCCTCCGTGGAGCAGCCGCAGGAGGCAGCCGCATCACGGGTGGACGCAACAGCAACAGCTGCCACAGAGCGCAGATGAGCACTCGGACGACCAGAGCCGCCGTGACTGGCCTGCTTGACCGCAGCTTTGCCTTGCTGCGACAACGCCTGGCGGCGCGCACGGGCAGGGCTAAGCTGAGACTGAGGCGGGCTCAACGGCGCAGCAGGGGCGGGACGCGACTGCGAAGAAGCAGAAGCGGCTGTCAGCGCTGCAGCCATCTCCGGCCTTTGTCGCGCAGGTGCGCCAGCAGGCTTGGCCGAACCGGCCTTGCCATGCAGCGCCATGGCCTGGCGCCGTTTGAGTGCCAGCTCGCGACCCGAAAGGGTCGCTTGCGCATGGCGATCAGCAGGATGTGTCATGGTGGACCTCGATGCAGAGAAGTCGTGAATTCAGAAAACCCGGTGCCTGGTTTCGGGGCACGAGACCCCGGAAACCCGGCGCGACGTCAACACGGACGTCGCATCCAATCAGCGGTAAACGACGAACGCGAGACCCTGGCTTTGGGAGTAATTGTCGTAAGCGACAAAACGCACCATGTGGTCAGGAAATTCGCGGTGACAGGCTTCGAGTTCGGCCAGCACAGCGTCGACGGACTGCTCGCCGAACAGCGGGAGCTTCCACATATACCAGAAGCTCACGCGGGCGGAGGTGCCCTTTTCGGTGTGCTCAACGGCGGGGTTCCAGCCTTGAGCGATGGTGTAGGCGATTTGGCGACGCACCTGTTCGGGCGTCATTTGCGGCAGATAGGAAAAAGTTTCGTACTTCTTGGTGGCTTTATAGGCTTGCACGGTGGCCATGATGAATTCCTTTTAGAGCAAATGGTGTCAGGCAGCGGCGGCGCATATCGCGCCAGCCGCACCGGGAACGATCACTTGTTGGCGACGTCCAGCTTGTCGACGGTGTCGAACTCGAACTTGATTTCCTTCCAGGTTTCCATGGCGATCTTCAGTTCGGGCGAATGCTGGGCGGCAGCGGTGAGAATCTCGCGACCTTCCTTTTCGACCTGGCGGCCTTCGTTGCGGGCCTGTACGCAGGCTTCGAGCGCCACACGGTTGGCCGCAGCACCCGCCGCGTTGCCCCAGGGGTGACCCAGAGTGCCACCGCCGAACTGCAGCACAGAGTCGTCGCCGAAGATGTTGACCAGCGCGGGCATGTGCCACACGTGAATGCCACCGGAGGCCACGGCGAAGGCGCCGGGCATGGAGCCCCAGTCTTGATCGAAGAACAGGCCGCGGCTGCGGTCTTCCGGCACATACGATTCACGCAGCAGATCAATCCAGCCCAGGGTGGAGGCGCGGTCGCCTTCGAGCTTGCCCACCACGGTGCCGGTGTGCAGGTGGTCGCCACCCGACAGACGCAGGATCTTGGTCAGCACGCGGAAGTGAATGCCGTGGTGCGGGTTGCGGTCGAGCACAGCGTGCATGGCACGGTGGATGTGCAGCAACATGCCGTTGTCCTGGCACCATTGGGCCAGGCCGGTGTTCGCGCAGAAGCCGCCGGTGATGTAGTCGTGCATGATGATGGGTGCGCCGATTTCCTTGGCGTACTCCGCACGCTTGAACATTTCGTCCGGGGTCGGCGCGGTCACGTTCAAGTAGTGGCCCTTGCGCTCACCCGTTTCCTGCTCGGCCTTGAGGGTGGCTTCCTGCACAAAGTCGAAACGCTGCTTCCAGCGCATGAACGGCTGGGAGTTGATGTTCTCGTCGTCTTTGGTGAAGTCCAGACCGCCACGCAGGCACTCGTACACGGCGCGGCCATAGTTCTTGCCCGACAGGCCCAGCTTGGGTTTGATGGTGCAGCCCAGCAGCGGACGGCCGTACTTGTTGATCACGTCGCGCTCGACCTGAATGCCGTTGGGCGGGCCATTGCAGGTTTTGACATAGGCGATCGGGAAGCGGATGTCTTCCAGACGCAAAGCGCGGATGGCCTTGAAGCCGAACACGTTGCCCACCAACGAGGTGAACACGTTCACCACGGAGCCCTCTTCGAACAGGTCGATGGGGTAGGCGATGAAGGCGTAGAAGCAGGTGTCGTCTCCCGGCACGTCTTCGATGCGATAGGCGCGGCCCTTGTAGTAGTCCATGTCGGTCAGCAGATCGGTCCAGACGGTTGTCCAGGTTCCGGTCGAAGACTCGGCGGCCACGGCGGCGGCGGCTTCTTCACGATCGACGCCCGCTTGCGGGGTGATCTTGAAGCAGGCCAGAAGATCGGTGTCCAGAGGGGTGTACTCCGGCATCCAATAGGTTTGCCGGTACTCCTTAACGCCGGCCTGATAGGTCTTAACTGCCATATCGATCACTCCTTAGCGATGAAACGCGACAAAAACTGCGACAAAATTTTCATGTGCGGGCCGACAAATGCAGGCGGCCCATCCAAAAAGTCTTTGAGATTCTGCAGCGGCGGCCCAGGCCGATTTGGCGACTGGATTTCCGCTGCGCTGCCCGGGATTTTTTAGCGGTTGCGCGTGCCAGAAAACCTTGGCACGCACTGCAATCTCCTTGCAGGCAGACCTAAGAATACTGCCTCACTTACATAAGAATCAATTTATATCGACAACACATTCGTTAAATTTAACTGAACAAAAAGCGCCGTCCAGCGCGGCCGTTCAGCTCCTGAATTTGACCGGCCGTCCCACTTGAATATCGGTGACAAAAACCACGCCCGAATGCGCCTCGAAGAACGGCTGGAAACCTTCCAGCAACGGGCCAACCAGCTCCTCGGGAACGGCTGCAATGATCATGATGAGCGCATCATCCTCATTGAACATGAGGTGGCCTTCATACATGCCGTGACTGCCTTTGCCCGACAGGTTGCCGACGATGGTGTAGCCCTTCACCCCAGCGCGGTCCAACAGGTCGGTGGCGAACTCCTTGTGCGCCCCTTCCAGAATGATTTCCAGCTTTTTCAGCGGATACAGTTTGATGGCGTTCATGCGACGAGATCCTTCTGAGTCTGGGGCACGAGCGGCGCGCGCTCTTCCCATTGCCCGTTGTTGTAAACGAAAGGCTTGTAGCCTTGGGTGGGGTCGATGACGATGGCACGAATCCAGCCACCGAGCACCAGGTTCTTCACCTTGACCACGCTTTGCAGCGCGCGCCCGGCAAAGTCGAGCGGCGCCTCGATGAGGGCGATCAGCCGCATCGGCTCGTGGTAGGGCTGACCTTCGCGCATCACGGTCTGCATCGGCAGGCCGGTACGCAGGTCGCTCAGATTGCCGGTCATCACACCAAAGCGCCCAGCGACGTTGTGATACGCCTTGCTGCCGCTGCCCATATGGGCATTGTCGACGGTGGAGAAGAAATGCTCCAGGTTGATCCACTCCCCCACCACGACCGGCGCGGCCAGCAGGTTTTCGAGCAGTCGGCCCTTGGGATCGCAGCGCCAGTCGTAGGACAGCAGGAAGGGGCGCCCTTCCAGATCCGCCGCCTGGGTGAGGCTGCGACGGCCGATGACGCCGTAAACATTTTTCGACAGCCCCCATTCGGGCCGCGTCTGCGACCAGTCAACCGACAGGCGCTGCGCCATGCGATAGGCCTGGGCGGGATCGGGCTCGCGTGCATGCGGCAGCAGCATGGGAATCCGCTCGGCTGCAGCCAGTCGCGAGGCCGCCCGCAGACCATTGCGCAAACGCTCCAAGTACACCAGGAGACGCGGCGGCAGCAGGTCAAGGTCGAGCAGTTCAATGGCGTCGGTCGTGGTGGTGTGCAGCGCCGGCAGGAACCAGCTGTCTTCCGGAATGGTGATGCCCATGGTTGCAAGACGCTCGCGCACCGCGGTCTTGTTGGCCATTTGCGCCAGAACGCGGGCGTTGACCAGGCCGCTGCCGCCGCCGCAGGCGCCACAGTCCAGCGCCGACTCATAGGGGTTGTTCTCGGTCTTCCCGTTGTGGCCGACGATGAGCACGAAACGCGAGAACGTCTTGGTCAGCCCGATCATGGTCAGGGCGGTGTGAACGTAGTTGACCTGTTCGTCGAGCGAGTAACCGATACGGCCCAGGCGCACGAGCTGATAGTTGGCGTAGTCGGCGTCGACGCGGTAGTCCTCGCGCAGTTTGTCGATGAACGCGGCTTCCTGCTTGGTTGGCACGCCGAAGGTCGTGCTCAGGCGCGTCGGCCCCGTGCGATGGCGCAGCGCGGTTTCGCGCAACTCGCGGATCATGTCGTCGTCCACGCGCTCGCGCTCGATATGCAATTCGGCGTGCAGCGCCTTGACGATCATCGCGCGCTGCAGGGTACGAATGATGGAGTCGGCCTGCTCGCGGGTGAGTTTGTCGACCAGCAGGCGGGTGACCGGCTTCTCGGCGTCGATGCGGCTGCGCCAGCGGCTATAGCCCAACGGCGCGAGAGTTTTTCCGAACAGATCGAGCCCGAACAGCATGCCTACCGCCTCGACGGTGACGTAGGGCGAAAGCACCGAACTCTTGAGGTCGTGCAGCACATGCCCGAGGGTGCTGACGAAGTCTTCGTCGTTGGGGTCGAGCGCGGCTGGGAGTTCCAGCACAAGGTTCTTGGGCGTGACCACCGCCGGACAGAAATGGCTTTCGCTGCCCTTGCCGTAGCCGAGAAAGCCCACAGGTACGCCGAAGAAGCCCGCGATGCCGAAAGTCTGGTAGTCGCCCACGCGTTCGAGATGGCGGCGGATGGGCTCGGAGCGCACGTCGATGCAGAACCAGGCCTGGGCAAACGGCCGCTTGCCCTCGGGCAGATCGTGCGGCACCTGGACCTGCGTGAGCAGATGGTCGATGGACTGCGCCTCCATCCCCAGCGTCCACACCATGCCTTCCTGCTGCGTGAATTCCTGCAAGCCCTGCAACAGCCCTGCTACGTCGTCTGGCGTCAGCGCATCGAGCGCCGCAGGCGCGTTGGCCGCTGCGGCCAACGCGCGCAGCTCGGCGGCCTGCTCCTGCCCGAGCTGGGCCTGCCAGAGTGGCCAGTAGCTCTGCAGCAGTTCGTCACACCGCGCGCAGTTGCCACGCGACAGGGCGTCGTCAATGCGCTGGGCCCAACCGGGCAACACTTGACCTGAATGAAACGCTTCGCGCAGCACACATTCGGCGCTGCGTTCGCGCAGCAAGTCGTCGAACTGATCGCGCCGCACCGGCGTGTGATGCTCGCGCGCGCTTTCCTGCAGAAGCGCCAACCCCACCACGAGACGTATGGCCAGGAGATCGACAACATCGGCGGGGTAGCGCTGTGCCCAGTAGTAATGCTTTGCGGACGAACGCCAGCGCACGAAGCCGGTCCAGCCGTGCAGCCGGGTGAGTTCGTGGGTGAAATAGGCGGACCAGTCATCGGCATCGATGCCCATCTCGTCCATGACATGCACCACAGCGTTCTCGGCGTCCTGTACCTGATCGAGAATGCGCCGCACATGCAGACCCCGTAGAAACAGACGCGCATTGCGCCGGGCGATCTCGCTCCAGGCGGCAAACAAACCACGCTCGCGCCCGGGCATGCGCCAGGACGACTGGTCTTCGTCGAAGAAATCCAGACAGCTCTTGATCACCAGCTCGTCGAGCTCGTCGGCCATTCGGGTGCCCCACAGCGCATCAACCGCCGCCGGCAGGGTGCGGTCGTGCAGACGTTGCCGCAGACCGGGAAGCAGCGCGGCCACATCCACCGCCTGGGATGGCGGTTTCTGGCCGTGCAGCGCGGCGTGAACGTCCGGCGCCCGCACCCCAGACACCACGGCGTCACGGTCATGCGCCGACTGCATCAGCCCCATCAGCCAGCGGGGCCAGTCGATGCCGGGCACCGCGGGCAAGGACTGCGAACGCCGCGCGATTTCGTCAACCAGCGTGGCCTGCCTGACCTTGCCTTCTGTCTGCCAGTGCTGATAGTTGCTGCGCGGCAGGAACATGCGCGCATGAAACAGCTCCGCTCCACGGCGCACCGCCTGCTCGAACGGCATGTCCTCCAGCCCATAGAGCGGGTTGTGGTGAATGAAGGTGCGCATCGGCCAGAAAAACGGCACCGGCTCTCCCGCCACATAGGCGGTCGAACGCACGCGCAGGCGCTTGCCCAGATTCAGCGCATCCACCATACCCAACTCCCCATGAGACCCAGAGACACCGCGATCAGCGCCAGCAGCACCCAAGCCGCGCCCGCGGAAACTGACAGATCCGACGTCCCCACGGGCCGCGGCCAGGGGTCACCGAACAAACCGTGCTGCCACAGCAATGCCGCTGCCCAGCTCCAAAGGATCCAGACACCCAGCACCGTCAATACGCAGACTGCGGGCATCTCGAACAACACCGCCAGCAGGGCGAAAAAACCCGGAAACGGCGGTGCCGCCAAGGCAGCAAGCAGCGCCACCACCACGGCACCGGTCAGTCGCGGATAAGCTGGGCCCAGACGCCCGCGCAGGCCCAGATACGCGCCACCCAGGCGACGGCGCAGCGCACACGCCAGCAGGGTGAGCACCGCGGCCGGCAGGCTCAAGCCCAGCGCCACCGCAATCAGGCGATCGTCCGGCATGCCGAACAGCCAGGCCAGCCAGATCAACGGCCAGGACGAACTGGCCTGCAACCGCGCCCAGACAAAGAGTTCGCGCACCGCCAATAGTCGCCAGGCATAGAGCAATGCGGTGACCGCGGCCAGCACCTGAATCACCAGGGCCAGCGGTCCCACAGGCACGGCCACGCCGCCCAGCACATAGGCGCCGGCCACGGGAAGAGCAACCAGCAGCAGTGCGCGCAGCCATGCGGGCAAGGCTTGCAGCACGGCGTTGGCGCCCAGGCTGAACGGCAGCAGGGGCAGCAGCACGACGGCACAAACGAGCAATTCGATCATCATGCGCTCCTCAGACCCAACGCAGCCAGACGTTCACCCGCTTGGCCGCGGCCACCGTGCCACGCGACATCTGGGTATAGACATCGGAGACATAGAACTCGCGCGAGAACAGGGTGTAGAGATTGAGATAGAGGGCGTTCCACAGCGTGCCCGGCTGCCCTTCGAGGTCGAGCGACTGTGCATAAAACGTCACGAGCCACGCACCCACCAGCACCACGGTGAGGAAAATGATCATCAGGTCGAACGCCAGCAGGTTGATGCCCGCGGCAATATAGGTTGCATCGCGCAGCACCGGGTCAGGGTAGAGGAAGGCCTCGAACGCATGCGCGATCAGCGTATAGCCCACCACCACGATCAAAAATGACAGGAAGATCATGACCAACGAACGCCACGGATTCTCGCTCGGCAGCTTGTGGATCGAGAAGAACACCTGCGCCCCCGTCACCCAGCCGAAGAACAGCAGCACGACCGCGCCCTGCTTGTGGAAAAAGTCTGCTGCCACCAGCCAGTGCGACAGCCCCAGCACCACCGCGGGCACCAGCACGGTGATCAGCGCTGCAAGCAGCCAGGGCACCTTGACCGCACGCAGCGGGCGGCGCTCGACCACGAAGGTGTAAATATCGTCGGCTGGTACGCCATCGTCGCGCCGGGTGTCGCCGATCACATTGCCCGAACTGAGAAACAGCGTGGCCTTGAACAGTCCGTGGGCGATGAGGTGATAGACCGCCAGCGAGAACGCCCCCAGCCCGCACTCCATGATCATGAAACCCATCTGCCCCATAGTGGAATAGCCGAGCGATTTCTTGATGTCGTTCTGCGTGAGCATCAGCGCCGAACCGAGCAGCGCCGTCACCAGCCCCACGACGAAGGCCAGGTGCAGCACGTCCGGCGCGTGAATGAGCAGTGGCGCGAAACGATTGAACAAAAAACCTCCAGCATTGACGATGCCTGCATGCATCAGCGCCGACACCGGCGTGGGGCCATCCATGGTGTAGGGCAGCCAGATGTGCAGCGGAAACTGGGCCGAGCGCGCAAACGCCGCCAGGGCCACCAGCAGTCCGGCCAGCGGCACCACCGCTACTCCGCCGAGTTGCACATGCGGATCGGCCGCCACGCGGGCAAACAGGCTGGGCAGATCCCATACCCCGTAGGCCTTGACCAGCAAGAGCGCTGCGCCGACCAGGGGCAGGTCGCCCAGACGGTAGGTGATGAAGGTCCAGAAGGCATAGCGGCCCGCCGCCGACCGCTCGGTGTTATGTCCCAACAGGAAATAGAGCAATTGCCCCACCGCAAACCAGGCGGCCAGCAGAGTGAGCAGATCGCCGGCGCTCACCATCAGCAGGATGGACGCCGTCATCAGGTCGAGCAGGGAGAAGAAGCGCACATAGCCCGGTTCATCAGCCATGTAATTGAGCGAATACACATGCACGATCAGGCTGATGCCCGCCACCAGCACCGACATCGCCAAGCTGAGCGGGTCAAGCAGCAGACCGATCTGCGCCACACCGACGAACAAAGGCTCGGCCTGCGCGCCGCGCAGATACTGCACCAACAGGGCCAACGCCACGAAGAGCGTGAGGGTCGTGAACAGAATGCTCCAGCGCGCAGCGCGCCGACGCCTGTGCCCACATAACAAAGGCAGCAACGCGGCGGACAGTAGGGGCAAGGCCGGAAGGGCCAGCACAGCAACATCGATCCAGTTCATCGGGCTTGGGGCTCAGTGAGCGGAAGACTGCAGAACAAATTGAACGGAACAGGCGACTTGATGAGGATTCCAGCCGTCCCGGTTGCGTGGCCATCAGCCCGGGGGGCGACAGCTGTGAGACATGCTATCCGCGCCAAACGGTAAATAAAATTGATAATTTCTGTTTTTTGATTCACGAAAGATTAACGGCTAGACCCCGTTGCGAGCACACCAAGCGACGCCATTGTCGCTGCGCCAAGGCAGCGACTTCGTCGATGTCTCGAGGAGAAACTGGGCCATGCCGCCCGGCCGCGGCTACGACAGTTGCGTCTCGGGTGCTTGTTGGCTGTGCGCTGCGAAAACCGCCTGGGTCAGCGCATGGACTGCGGCCCGCTCGGACTGCAGGGCATCCGGCGGCACCCGCGCGGCATCAGCGCCGGCCAGGCGTTCCCGGTGCTGGATGCGGCGTAGCGCGCGGTAGGCATCGGCTGCGGGTCGGCCAATGCCCGCGGGCAGCAGGCCGAGGGCCTCGGCCATGCCGAGCAGGGCGATATTGCCCAGATCGGCGGTGAGTTGCGGGTAATCGGCAGCGTGCGCCAGCACCAGGAACTGCACGGCGAATTCCACATCGACCATGCCGCCCGGGTCGTGCTTCACATCGAACAGGCCGCTGCGGTTGGGGTGTCCGTCGGCCACTTTCTGCCGCATGGCGAGAATTTCGCTGCACAGCGCGTCGGCGTCGCGCCGGGTGGTGAGCACGGCGGTGCGGATGGCCTCGAAGCGGGCGCCGATGGCCAGATCGCCCGCACAACAGCGCGCGCGGGTGAGCGCCTGGTGCTCCCAGGTCCACGCGGTATTGCTGCCGCGCCCGCGCTGATAACCATCAAACGCCTCCAGGCTGGTGACCAGCAGGCCGGAGTTGCCGTTGGGGCGCAGCCGGGTGTCAATCTCGAACAGGCGCCCGGCTGCGGTGTGCGCGGTCAGCCACCACACCAGTTTGCGGGCGAAGGCGGCGTAGATGTCCTGCGCGTTGTCGGCCGGGTCGTCATACAGAAACACGATGTCGAGATCGCTGCCGTAGCCCAGCTCCTTACCGCCCAGTTTGCCGTAGGCGATGACGGCAAAGCCGGGCTGATCGCGGTGGTGTTGCGGCAGCTCCGTCCAGCACCATTCCAGCGCGAGCTGCACCGTGGCATCGGCCAGGGCGGAGAGTTCGTCGGCCACTTGCTCGACCTTGATGAGCCCGGCCAGATCGCGCGACAGGGTGCGGAACATCTCGGCATGAAACCCCTGGCGCAATAAATCCATGCCCTCGCCGGCATCCCAGCGCCCGCGCTCGGTCAGTTGCGCGCGGTGCTGCAGCAACTCCAGACGATAGGCGCCCGCGTTGAAGCGCTCGCCAGACGGCGGGGTGATGAGTTCATCGACCACGGCGGGATGGCGCTTGATGTAGTCGGCGGCCCAGGCCGAGGTTTCGAGCACAGTGCACAGCCGCGCCAGCGCGGCGGGCTGCTCGGCGAAAAACGCCAGATAGGTTTCGCGCCGCCCGATGGCTTCAAGCAGGTCGATCAGGCGGCTGAGGCAGACCTCGGCCGTGGGGCGCTCCGCGGCCATGCCGATCACGCGGTCGAGCACGCGCAGCAGCCGCAGCCGTCCGACATCGCTCAGCGCGGCGTAGCGCGGCGAGACTTCCAGCGCCTTGAGTCGCGCCACGATGGCGTCATGCGCCAGGCCCGCCTTGGCCAGACGGTGCCGCACCGCGTCCATCGTGTCTGGCGGCTTGCTGCAGCCGGTGCATTGCGGGCCGTTGTGCAGCAGGGCGTCAAACTCGCTGGCGACGAATTCGCGCACGTTGTCGAGTTCGCGCAGCAGTTTGCAGCCCTTGGGACAGCCCGCGCGCTGCTGCGCGGCGTCGTCCACAAAGCCCATGGACCAGGCCAGGGCGTGAAGATCGACATCTTCTGCCGGCATGCTGTGCGTCTGCGCGTCGTCGAGGTACTGGATGCGGTGCTCCAGGCGCCGCAAAAAACGGTAGCTCGACGCCAGTCGCTCCGCCGCCTCGGCCTGCAGCAAGCCGTGTTTGACGAGCCGTTCCAGCGCGGGCAGGGTGGCGCGCTCGCGGATCTGCGGCATGCGTCCGCCACGCACCACCTGCAGCAGTTGCACGGTGAATTCAATTTCGCGGATGCCGCCACGGCCGAGCTTGACGTCATTGGCCTTGTCCGGACGGGCGGCGGCGCGCTTGGTGGCTTCGGCGCGTATCTGCCGGTGCAGGGCGCGCAGGGCTTCGAGCATGCCAAAGTCGAGATAGCGCCGCCAGACGAACGGCTCGACCACCGCGTCCAGCGCCTGCGCCGCGCGCTGGGCTTCGGGCGTGTCCAGCGGGGAAACAACCCGCGACTTGAGCCACGCAAAGCGCTCCCATTCACGCCCCTGCACCAGAAAATATTCTTCGAGCATGGCCAGGCTGACCACGGGCGGGCCGCTGTCGCCGTTGGGCCGCAGGCGGGTATCCACGCGGAACACGAAGCCGTCGCCCGTGACGTCGGACAACAACGGCACGAGCGCGCGCACCACGCGGCCGAAGTATTCGCGGTTGCTCAGAGAGGCGGGGCCGTCGGTGTCGCCATCATCGTCATACACGAACACCAGGTCGATGTCGGAGGACACATTGAGTTCGCGCCCGCCCAGCTTGCCCATGCCGACAACGAGGAATTGCGCCGCGTCGCCGCTGGCGGTGCGCGGCACGCCAAAGCGTGGCTGCAGTTCGGCGTGCACCGCGCGCAGGCCAGTGGCCAGCACGCTTTCAGCCAGATCGCTGATGCCGATGCAGATGGCTTCAAGCGGCGCGCCGCCCAGATCGGCCTCGATCAGCCGCAGCATCAGCGCATTGCGCACGCGGCGCAGCGTGGTGGGCACGGCTGCGCCGCTCTGCAGCAGGGCGGCGGTGGCCGCATCAAGCGCGGCGCGGGACGGAATGCCCTGTGGCCACAGCGCAAGCACATCGTCAAACCGGCCAGCATGGCGGCGGTAAAAGCGGGAGAACTGCGACAACTCCATCGATTGGGCCCAGCAACTGCAAAGGATGGCGCAGCATATTCCAGCCCCGCTGGCGCTGCACTGCCGGTCCATAGTGTTTGACGCAGCCGCCCTGGAATCCATGACAGCGCGCAAGTTGCGGCGCGCTTCATGGCAGGGCGGCGCAGGCGATTGACTACCATCGAACGCGTCCTTTCTTCCCGCTTCGCGCCGCCCGCCTTGTCCCTGCTCCATCTCTCGCTGCGCGCCGCCACCCGCATCTGGGAAGCGGCTGTTCTGCTCGTGCTCACGGTGTATTTCGTGCTCGGCCTGGGGTTGCTGACGCTGCGCTACGCGGTACTGCCCAATGCGCAGCAGTTGCGCCCGTGGGTGGAGCAGGCCAGCAGCAGCGCGCTGGGCTTGCCGGTGCATATCGGCGCCATCCACACTCAATGGCATGGGCTGATGCCGGAGTTCGCCCTGCACGATGTGCGCATCGACGGTCCGCAAGGCCAGACCGCGCTGCAGTTCGCCGAGGTGAGTGCCGCGCCCAGCTGGAAAAGCCTCACCCGCCTGACCCTCACTTTCGACCAACTGGTGATCCGCGGTGCCAATCTCACCGTGACACTTCCGGACGCCAACCACCTGGAGATCGGCGGCATTCGCATCGCCCTGAACGGCGGCGGCAAGAACGACGCGGCGCAACAGTTCGCCGACTGGGTGTTCGAGCAGGACGACATCCTGATTCTCGACAGCCGCCTCACCTGGGTGAACGCCGCGCAACACGCGCCGCCGCTACCACTGTCGCAAGTCAACATCCGGCTGCGCAACACGCTGCTGAGCCACCGCGCCGCCCTCATCGCCACGCCGCCGGCCGATTTTTGCGGCCAGATCGACCTGCGCGCCAGCTTCCGCCAGCCCTTGTTTCTACGGCACACGGCCGATTTTTCGCGCTGGAAGGGCACGCTGTTTGGCGAAGCGTCGGGCGTTGACCTGGCCGCGCTGCAACACCAATTGCCGCTGGCGCTGCCCGTCACCACGCAGACCGGACGCGGCTCCGTGCGCGCCTGGGCGCAGATCGACGACGGCGCACCCACCGCACTCACCGCCGATCTGGCCCTGCGCGGCATCGCCCTGCAACTCGCCCCCGCAGGGGGGCAGCGAGTACAAGCGAGCGCGGGGGCAACCATCCCCGCCACCGGGCCGTCCCAAGGCGGAGATAGCCCCCTCGGGGGGCAGCGAGCGCAAGCGAGCGTGGGGGCAATCATCCCCGCCGCCGGGCCGCCCCAAGGCGGGGATAGCCCCCTCGGGGGGCAGCGAGCGCTAGCGAGCGTGGGGGCAACCATCCCCGCCGCCGGGCCGCCCCAAGGCGGGGATAGCCCCCTCGGGGGGCAGCGAGCGCTAGCGAGCGTGGGGGCAACCTTCCCCGCCGCCACACTGCCCCCCATTGCGCTCGACACCCTCTCGACCCGCATGACCTGGGCGCCGCTGCCCGGCGGCGAAAACGCCAGCCTGCAAAACCTGCAGTTCCGCACCGCCCAAGGCCAGACCCTGGCCCCCGTGACGGTGGACTGGCGCTGGCAGCACCCCAAGGGCGGTGGCGCGCAGGCCAGTCTGCAGACCGGCGCGCTCGATCTCGGCGCACTCGCCGCCCTGGCGCAGCGCCTGCCGCTTCCCGCCCCGTGGCCTGCGCGGCTGAGCGCCTTGCAGCCCACAGGCCACGTCAGCCACTTCACCGCGCAGGCGAGTTGGCCGACGGGCGCCGTCCCCGTTGGCCTGCCACCGACCTATCGCGTGCAAACCCAATTTACCGATCTGCGCTGGAACAGCCCCGCCGGGGCGGGAGAGCCGACCCCGCCCGCCAACCCGGCCCCGCTGATCGCCAAGGGCAAGAACGCCGCCAAAACGCTGCAGCTCCCGGCGGATCTGCCCGGCGTCAGCGGCCTCTCCGGCACGTTCAGCGCCACGCAAGATGGCGGCAAAGCCCAGCTCAGCCTGGACAAGGGCGCTCTGGACCTGCCGCTGATCTACGCCCCGGCACGCCTGGGCTTCGACCGCCTGCAAACCGATCTCACCTGGGCGCGCGACAGCAACGGCGGCTGGCAGATCAGCGCCCCGCGCCTGACCTTCGCCAATGCCGACGCCGCAGGCCAGGCCGCCCTGACCTGGCGCAGCGCGCCCAAAGGGATGGGCAGCATGGACCTGCAGGGCCAGCTCACCCGCGCCGACGCCCGTGCGGTGTGGCGCTACCTGCCGATCGACATTCCCCTGCAGACCCGCGACTATTTGCGCAGCGCCATCGCCGCGGGCAGCGCGCGGCAGGTGGACTTCACCGTCAAGGGCCCGCTGGAACACTTTCCGTTCGACACCCCGGCCAAGAGTGGCGTCTTTCAGGTCAGCGCACAGATTGAAAACGGCGTGTTCAATTACGCGCCGCGCAACATCCTGCCATCGGGGCAGACGGCCAGCGCCGCCACCGTGCACGCCAATGCCCAATGGCCGGAGTTCACCCAGGTCAGTGGCACGCTGCTGCTGGCCTCGCACAGCCTGGACGTCCGCAATGCCTCGGCGCTGGCATATGGCGCGCGCATCACCGCCGTGAATGGCGGCCTCCCGAGTTTCCACAACGGCGTGCTCAGCATCAGCGGCAAGGCGCAGGCACCCGCGACCGACGCGCTGCGTTATCTCATCGACAGCCCCATCAACCAGCAGCTTGGCGGCGTCTTCGACACCGTGCAGGCGCAAGGCCCGATGGCGCTGGACATCGCCCTCAAACTGCCGCTCGACGACATGCAAGCCGCCACCCTCAAGGGCCAAGCCACGCTGCAAGGCGTGGACGTGCGCTGGAGCCGCGATCTGCCGCGTTTTGCCAAGGTGCGCGGCACCGTCGACTTCAGTCACTCCGGATTCAATCTGGCGCTGAATGCGCCGGACGTGCTGGGCGGGCCGGTGAGCTTGCGTGGCGGGCAGCAGCAGGGCAAGGCCCTGCAATTGCAGGCCAGCGGCAGCTTCAGCAGCGCGGGCCTGCGCGCCGCCGACCAGGACTGGATGCAGACCCTCGGCAAGGTGCTGCAGGGCCAGGCGCCCTACACCCTCAACATCACCCAGCAGCGTGGCGCCCCGGAAGCCGCGCTGGAGCTGCGCAGCAATCTGGTGGGCGCCGCCATCGACCTGCCACCGCCTCTGGGCAAGCCGGCCAGCGCCCCCGACTCACTGCTCTATACCCGCACCCCGCTGCCCCCAGGGGCCGATGGCGCCAGACGCAATGTGGTGCAGGTCGATCTGGGCGGCATCGCCCAGGCGCGGTATGTGCTCGAAGAGCCTCTGCCCGCATCGGCACAGAACGCCGCCACGGCCGCCGCGGGTGCGGCGAGCAGCCAGGACTTTCGCGTTCTCAGCGGCGGCCTGGCCATCGGCCCGCAGGCCGCGCTGCCCCAGCCGAGCACCTCGGTGCAGGCCAATGTGCGCCTGCCGGTGCTTGATTTCGACGCCTGGGAGGCTGCGCTCAAACCCCTGCTGCCGCATGATTCCGCACCGACACCCGTCGTCTTCCGGGCGGGCGCCGACCGCGGCCTGGCCGCCCTGCTGCCCACCACGGCGGCGCTGGACATTGGCCGCCTCACCTTCATGCACCGCATCATCAACCAGGTGGTGATCGGCGGCAGCCGCAGTGGCGACCTGCTGCAGGCCAATGTGAACTCGCGGCAGATGTCGGGCTATATCGGCTGGCAGACCGGCAGCGGCAACAACCCCGGCACCCTGAGCGCGCGGCTGGCGCGGCTGGAACTGCCCAAATCGAGCGACTCGGACGTGGAGCGCCTGCTCGATGAACAGCCCAAAAGCATTCCGGCACTCGACATCGTGGCCGACAACGTCGATCTGCACGGCCACCATTTCAACCGGCTGGAGGTGCAGGCAGTCAACCGCGGGCGGGTGGACGGCAGCAAGGAATGGCAGCTCACCCACTTCCAGCTCACCGCCCCAGACGGCGTGCTCACCGGCAGCGGCACCTGGACAGCGCTGGGCGCCCAGCTCACCGCGCCGGGCAGTGCCGACGCCGCCTCGCCCGCGCGGCGCACCGCCATGCAGTTCAGCCTCGCCATCAGCGACGCCGGCGGACTGCTCGGCACCCTCGGCAAACCCGGCCTGCTCAAAGGCGGCAAGGGCGAGATCACCGGCAACCTGGCCTGGCTGGGCTCGCCGCTCAACCTCGACTTCCCGAGCATGGACGGGCAGTTCAAGCTACAGCTCGGCAGCGGCCAGTTCCTCAAGGCCGATCCCGGCATCGCCAAACTGCTGGGCGTGCTCAGTCTGCAAAGCCTGCCGCGCCGCTTCACCCTGGATTTCCGCGACCTGTTCTCCTCCGGTTTCGCCTTCGACAAAGTCGATGCCGATGTGGGCGTGCAAAGCGGCGTGGCCAGCACGCGCGACTTCCGCATGAGCGGCGTGGCCGCCTCGGTGCGCATTGAAGGCAGCACCAACCTCGCCTCCGAAACCCAGAACCTGCGCGTGGTCGTGGTACCCAACATCAACGCCGGTGCCGCTTCGCTGGCCTATGCCCTGGTCAACCCAGTCATCGGCCTGGGCACTTTCCTTGCGCAATACATCGCCCGCGAACCGCTGGCGCGCGCCTTCACCCACGTGTACGACATCACCGGAACGTGGATCACCCCCATCGTCACCGAAGCCGCGCTGAACGCCGGAAAACCCGGCAGCGCCACACCCGCCGCGCCCTGACGTAAGCTTGTCTGGTCTCTCAAGAAAACACCGGGCCGCCCCAGTTTTCTTGACCCCCACGGGGGGCGGGTCGGCTCGCCGCCCTGGGGGCGCTCTCTTCTCACCGCACACCACCATGAAAATCGCCGCCATCCAGATGGTCTCCGGCCCGTCCGTTAGCGCCAACCTGCAGCGCGCCGAAAGCCTGCTGGCCCAGGCCGCAGCGCAAGGCGCCCGCCTGGCCGTACTGCCCGAATATTTCTGCCTCATGGGCCAGACCGACGCCGACAAGGTGCGCGTGCGCGAAAAGCCCGGCAGCGGCCCGATCCAGGACTTTCTGGCCGATGCGGCCCGACGCCACGCGCTGTGGATCGTCGGCGGCACCCTGCCGCTGGACAGCCCCGATCCCAACCGCGTGCTCAACACCACCCTGGTGTTCAACCCCGCGGGCGAACTGGCCGCGCGCTACGACAAGATGCACCTGTTCGCCTTCCAGCGCGGCGCCGAGCGCTACGCCGAAGCCGACAGCATCACCCCCGGCACCCAGGCCGTCGCCTTCGACTGCGAGGGCCTGCGCATTGGCCTGACCATCTGCTACGACCTGCGCTTTCCCGAGCTGTTCCGGGCACTGTCCGCATCCGCGCCCTGCGACCTTTATCTCCTGCCCGCCGCCTTCACCCACACCACCGGCGAGAAGCATTGGGAAGTGCTGCTGCGCGCCCGCGCCATCGAGAACCTTGCCTATGTGCTCGGCAGCGCGCAGGGCGGCGTGCATGAAAACGGCCGCCGCACCTGGGGCCACAGCATGATCATCGACCCCTGGGGCGAGGTGCTCGCGATGCAAGCCGAAGGCGAAGCCGTGGTCACCGCAACCCTCGACCGCGACCGCATCGCCAAACACCGCGAAAGCCTGCCCGCGCTGCGGCACCGCGCGGTGTGAAACCATTCATTGGCCGACCCTGCGGGCCTGCGCCGGTACTCGCTGCGGCGTCTGCCCATCCGGACGCTCAGCCCTGCATCACCGCCTCGATGTCGGCAATGGTTTTGGGCGCGGCGGCGGTGAGCACTTCGCAGGGCTGGCCGTCGGCGCGCACGGCGATGTCGTCTTCAATGCGGATGCCGATGCCGTGGAAGGCGGCAGGCACGTCGTCGGACGCGCGCACGTACAAGCCCGGCTCGATGGTGAGCACCATGCCCGCGCGCAGGATGCGGGCGGGGCGCTTGCGGCTGCCGTCTGGCAGGATGTCGATGGCCTCGCCCGGCTCGGCGTAGTCACCGCAGTCGTGCACGTCCATGCCCATCCAGTGACTGGTGCGGTGCATGTAGAAGCGTTTGTAGGCGCCGGTGGCGATGACGCCATCCACGTCGGATGCGGCGTCGCGCGCAATCAGGCCGTGGTCGAGCAGGCCCTGCGCCAGCACGCGCAAGGCGGCGTCATGCGGGTCGGTGAAACGGGCGCCTTCGACGCTGGCGTCGAGCGCGGCGGATTGCGCGGCGAGCACCACGTCGTAGAGCGCGCGCTGCGGGCCGGTGAAGCGGCCGTCGGCCGGAAAGGTGCGGGTGATGTCGCTGGCGTAACCGTCGAGTTCACAGGCGGCGTCGATCAGCACCAGATCGCCCGCGCGCACGGGGGCGTCGCTGGCGCGGTAGTGCAGCACGCAGGCATTGGCGCCGGCCGCCACGATCGAGCCATAGGCCGGCGCTTGCGAGCCGCCCTGACGGAAGGTGTGGAGCAGTTCGGCTTCGAGGTGATATTCGCGCAGCCCCTGCGGCGGCGGCTGGCGCAGGCCGCGGCTGCTGGCCTGCATGGCGCGGATGTGCCCTTGCGCGGAAATGTTGGATGCGCGGCGGATCACGTCCAGCTCGTAATCGTCCTTGAACAGCCGCATGTCGTCGAGGATGGCGCACAGGTCATGCTGGGTGCGCGGCGCGACGACGCCGGTGCGGGCCTGGGCGCGCACGGCCGCCAGCCAGCGTTCCACCTGGGTTTCCAGCCCCGCCTGTACGGCGAAGGGCCACCACACCGCGGGTTGGTCGGCGAGCAGATTGGGCAGCTCGGCGTCGAGGCTGTTGATGGACAGCGCCGCATCGACGCCGAAGGCCTCGCGCGCGGCCTCCGGGCCCCAGCGGAAACCGTCCCAGATTTCGCGCTCCATGTCCTTGTCGCGGCAGAACAGCACGCTGCGGCCCTGCCCGCAGGCGGTGGCCTGCAGCACCAGCAGGCTGTGCGGCTCGGTGAATCCGGTGAGGTAGTAGAAGTAGCTGTCGTGACGATAGGGATAGTCGGCATCACGGTTGCGCAGGGCCTCGGGCGCGGTGGGCAGCAGGGCGACGCCGCCGCCGGCGGCGGCGAGCTGGCGGACGACTTCGGCGCGGCGCGTGGCGCAGCGGGCAAGCAGGTTGGAATCGGGCATGGCGTCTTGGTGAACGAAAGGTGTCAGTGAAGGGTAATCGGCGTTTGGCGGCGCGCTGTGCTGAGGGTTTTACGCGGCGCGGCGCAGCGCAGCATCCAGCGCGCCCAGCTGTTGCGGCGTGCCGACGTTGTGCCACGCCCCGCTGAACAGCGCACCGCTCACCCGCCCGGCGTCCACGGCGGCGTACAGCCAGGGAAAGAGCTTCCAGGGCGCTTCCCGCGGCTGGCTGGCAAACAGGCAGGGGTGGAACACGCCGATGTTGCCGTAGTTGAGCAACGCGCCCTGGCGCTGCACCCGACCTTGCGGGTTCAGCGCCATATCGCCCGCAAGGTTGTGGTCGGGGTTGGGGGTGAGGACGAGATGCGCCGCGGTGTGCTGCGGATCAGCGGCGATGGCCTCGGCCGCGGTGCGCAGGCAGGCGTAATCGAAATGGGTGTAAATGTCGCCGCTGACCACGACGAACGGCGCGTCGCCCAGCAGCGGCAGGGCGGTGGCGATGCCGCCGCCGGTTTCATAGGCGTCGGCCGGTTCTGCCGAGTAGCGCAGGCGCACGCCCCAGGCCGCGCCATCGCCCAGCGCGGCGGGAATCTGCGCGCCCAGCCAGCCGGTGTTGATGACAATGTCGCGCCAGCCGCCCGCGGCCAGCCGTTCGATCTGCCAGACGATCAGCGGTTTTCCGCCCACGGCCAGCAGTGGCTTGGGGCAAGCGTCGGTGAGGGGCCGCATGCGCAGGCCGCGGCCTGCGGCAAGAATCATGGCGCGCATGGAGAGAAGGTCGTCGCCGGGTCAGAAGGTATAGCCCACCAGCGGGCTGCGCTGCTCGATCTGATCGAGCAGTTGCAGCAGGGGCTTGAAGGCGCCGTAGCGCGCCGCCACCAGCCGGGTGTGCTGCAGCACTACGGGCAGGTCGCCCAGGTATTGCGCCTTGCCGTCGCGGTGATGCAGCCGCGCGAAGATGCCCAGCACCTTGAGCGCGCGCTGCAGGCCCATCCAGTCGAGGTCGCGATAGAAGTCGGCCGCATCGGCCGCCACCGGCAGCCCGGCCTTGCGGGCGCGCTCCCAGTAACGGATGGCCCAGTCGAGCTGCTGCTCTTCGGGCCAGGCGATGTACGCATCGCGCAACAGCGAGACCAGGTCATAGGTGATGGGGCCGATCACCGCGTCCTGAAAGTCGAGCACGCCGGGGTTGCGCTCTGGCGTCACCATCAGGTTGCGGCTGTGCCAGTCGCGGTGCACCAGCACCTGCGGCTGCGCCAGGTTGTTGGCAATCAGCGCCGCGAAAAGGCTCTGCAGCGCGGCGCGCTGTGCGTCGGTGAGCGCGTGGCTGTGGTGGCGCTGCACAAACCACTCCGGGAAGAGGTCAAGCTCGCGTTGCAGCAATGCGGCGTCGTAGGCGGGCACAACGCCCGCGCCGTCGATGCGCTGCAGCGTGACCAGCCCGTCCAGCGCGCTGCGCATCAGGCCGTCGGCGCGTTCGGGCTGGGCGGTGATGGCTTGCAAATAGGTGGTGTGTCCCAGATCGGAGAGCAATAGAAAACCTTGCTCCACGTCCTGTTCGAGCACCTGCGGCACCTGCACGCCGCCGCCTGCGAGCAATGTGGCAATGCGCACAAAAGGCCGCACGTTTTCCATCGGCGGCGGCGCGTCCATCACGATCAGGCTGCCTGCTGCGGCCTGAACCCGGAAGTAGCGGCGAAAACTGGCATCGCTGGAGGCGGGCTGCAAGCGGTCTGGCTGCAGGCCGTGGGCGGGAGCGATGCGCTGCAGCCAGTGTTGCAGCGCCTGCGCGCGGGGTTTGGGATCGGTGGAGGGCATGGAGTCGGGGAGAACGGTGCAGGGAGGATGTGCTCCCTATAATCCGCTGGCATTTTAGGCATCGCTGCGCGCGGCCAGCCGCCGGGCTTCGGCGCTGCGCAGGTTCGTGGCGACTGCCCTGACGCGTCCGCCATCCGCCCTGATCCCCGTGCCTCTCCAGACCCCGTCCCGTTCCTCGCGCCTGCGCGCAGCGGGGCCGTGCGGGCGAGTGAGGCGAATGCCTCATCCCCTGCGGCTGACGCCTCTGGTCGTGGCGCTCGCACTGGGCTGGGTGCCCGCGGCGCGGGCGCAGGACAGCACGCAGAACAGCGTGCCAAACTCTGCGCCCCTCGCGTCTGCCCCACTGCAACTCACGCCCAGCCTGGATCTGCTGGCGCACCTCCCCTCCGAGGCGCAGGCGTTTGAGCCGCTGTTCGTCATTGCCGACAAAATCACGGGGCAGAACAATGTGTACGTCCACGCCACCGGCGATGTGGAGCTGCGCAAACACAGCGTGGTGATCAAGACCGACCGCCTGCGCTACTACTTTGTTGAGAATGAGGCCGTGGCCAACGGCAATGTGCGCGTGCTGCGCGACGGCAACCTGTTTTCCGGCCCGGCGCTGCGCATGCAGCTCGACACCTACCGCGGCCAGATGCCCGATGCCAACTACTACTTCCGCGTCACCCAGGGGCACGGCCACGCCGACCAGATCGACTTTCTCGGCCGCGACCACATCCAGGCCGACAACGCCACCTACACCACCTGCACCGCCAGCCCAGTGGACTGGTTCGTCAAGGCCACGCATCTCGACCTGAACCTGGCGGACAACACCGGCACCGCACGCGATGCGAAGGTGGTGTTCAAGGGCGCCACCATCCTGCCGCTGCCCTACGCCAGCTTTCCGCTGAGCGATGCGCGCAAGTCCGGCTGGCTGCCGCCCACGCTCGGCGTGGACAGCCGCAACGGCCTCGACCTCGCGGTGCCGTATTACTGGAACATCGCGCCCAATTACGACGCCACGCTCACCCCACGCATCATTCTGCGGCGCGGCTTCATGGGCAGCGTGGCCACGCGCTGGCTGCAGCCCGACTATTCCGGGCGCAGCCAGTTCGACCTGCTGCCCTCCGACAGCAGCGACAGCGGCAACAGCCGCTGGGCGGGCTATGTGCAGCAAAACGGCGGCCTCGGCCACGGCCTGAGCTATGCGGTGAATTACCAGCAAGTCTCGGACGACAACTGGTGGCAGGACTTCGGCGGCGTCAACCCCGTCATCGGCGCCAACCGCACCCTGCCGCAACAGGGCAGCATCACCTATGGCTTGCCGCTGGGCTATATGCAGCTCAGCGTGAACCGCTGGCAGACGCTGCAGAACGCCGCGGCCCCCATCGGCGTGCCCTACAACCAGCAGCCGCAGCTCTACACTCATCTGCAAAGTGCGAACTACACCGGCCTGAGCTGGCAGTTCGATTCGGCGCTCACCCGCTTCACCAACCCCACCGCGATTTCCGGCGACCGGCTCTATCTCAACCCGCAGATCAGTTATCCGGTGGTGCGCCCCGGCGGCTTCGTCACTCCCAAGCTCTCGTTCAACTTCACCCGCTACGTCACCGATACGGCGATGCCGGGCGGCGCCACCACCGCCGATCGCTCGGTGCCAACCTTCAGCCTCGACAGCGGCCTGGTGTTCGAGCGCCCCGCGTCACTGTTCGGCCGCGCCCTCACGCAAACCCTGGAGCCGCGGCTCTACTACGTCTACACCCCGTATCGCAACCAGCAGAACCTGCCCAACTTCGACAGCGCCGACCTCGACCTGAACCTGTCGACCATCTACACCGACAACGTGTTTTCGGGCAACGACCGCATTGCCGACGCCAACAACCTGACCGGCGGCGTCACCTCGCGCCTGCTCGATCCGCAGACCGGCGTCGAACTCGGACGGCTGACCCTGGCGCAGCGCGTGTTGTTTGCGCCGCAGCGCGTCACCCTCAGCGGCGCCCCCATTCCCGCCGGCCTGAACGACACCTTCGCACTGGCCAGCGCCAATCTGAGCGCGCACTGGAGCGCAGACGCCGCGCTGCAATACAACATGCGTCTGCGGCAAAGCCAGCAGATCGCCGCGGGCGCGCGCTGGTCGCCTGGCCCGTACAAAACCATCAGCACCAGTTACCTGTACCAGAGCGCCGCCTCCGGCCAGATTCCGCTGCGCTACATCAACACCGCGTGGCAATGGCAGCTCAGCCAGCGCTGGTATTCCGTGGGACAGGCAAACTACAGCATTCTGGACAAACGCTTCAACAACGGCCTGCTGGGTTTCGAGTATGACGGCGGCTGCTGGGTTGGGCGCGTGGTGTTGCAACGCAATTCCCTCACCCCCGCAACCGCCTACACCCGCATTCTGTTCCAGCTCGAACTCGTTGGTTTTTCCCGGCTGGGCAACAATCCACTCTCCGCCCTGAAGCAGAATATCCCCGGCTATCAAATCCTCAAGCAATCCATCGCGCCCCCGAGCCGCTTCTCCAACTATGAATAAGACCCTTTTGTCACGCACCCTGCTGGCCGCCGCTGTGGCGTCTGTGAGCATTTGTGCGCAAGCGCAGGGCCTGCGGTTGCCGCCCGGCATGGATTCCGGCTCCGGCTTGTCCGCTCCAGGCGCAGCCACTCCCGCCGCCCCGCCCACCGCGCCGCCGCCCGCCTTGCCGTCCAGCTTCGGCAGTGCACGCTCCAGCGACGGCATTGCCGCCATCGTCGGCAACCAGGTCATCACCGATTACGACCTGCGGCTGCGCACCGAGGCCACCCGTCAGCAGGCGCAGGCCGCTGGCGCCACCCTGCCGCCGCCCGAGCAACTGCGCACCCAGGTGCTGGGGCAGATGATCGA
>JAFGXB010000021.1 GCA_016936875.1 Burkholderiaceae bacterium
ATGGTTGACTTCTACGACAACTGGCTGGGCAAATACCCCATCGTGTCGATCGAAGACGGCCTGGCCGAACAAGACTGGGACGGCTGGAAGTTGCTCAACAGTCGTCTGGGCAAGAAGGTGCAACTGGTGGGCGATGACATTTTTGTCACCAACACCTCCATCCTGAAAAACGGCATCGCCGACAAATTGGCCAACTCCATCCTCATCAAGGTGAATCAGATCGGCACCCTGACCGAGACCTTCGCCGCCATCGAAATGGCCAAGCGTGCAGGCTGGACCGCAGTGATTTCGCACCGATCGGGAGAAACCGAAGACAGCATCATCGCCGACATCGCCGTGGCGACCAATGCCGGGCAGATCAAGACCGGCTCGCTCTCGCGCAGCGACCGCATCGCCAAGTACAACCAGTTGCTGCGCATCGAAGAAAACCTGGGCGAGACCGCCCGCTTCCTCGGCCGCGACGTGTTCTACAACCTGCGCTGATCCGGCGGGCCAGGCCGCAGCAACGCGCTCGTTTGCCAACACTTTTTACCAACACCACAATCATGCGCTGGGTCACCGTCCTGCTCGTGAGTCTGTTGCTGCTGTTGCAATGGCCGCTGTGGTTTGGTGAGCGCGGCTGGTTCGCGGTGCAGCGGCTTGAAAACCAGCTGACTCAGCAAAATCAGACCAATCTGCGCGCGCAACAGGACAACGATCGTCTCAATGCCGAAGTCCATGACCTGAAATCCGGTTTGAGTGGCGTGCAAGACCAGGCCCGGCGCGAAATGGGCATGGTCAAACCCGATGAGGTTTTTGTGCAAATCGTGCCGTCTGCGCGCGCTGCAAGCCTGCCCGCGCGCGCAGACGGCGCTCAGTGACGGTTTGACGACGCGGTCGGCGGTTGTGCCAGGGTGTTGAGTAACACTTGCGCGGCCTCGATGGCATCGAACGCATATCCCTGACCGCAGAATTCGCAGCGCACGTCCACCTCGCCCCGCTCCGCAAGAATCGACTCCACCTCGTCGCGCCCCAGCATGCGCAGCATGCCAACCACGCGCTCGCGCGAGCAGGTGCAGTGAAAGCGCGGTGACTGCGGCTCAAACACACGCACCTCCTCCTCCCAAAACAGGCGGCGCAGAATTTCTTCCGGCGCAAGCTCCAGCAGTTCCTCCGGCGTCAGCGTGGCCGCGAGATGACGTGCGCGGGCATAGTCTTCCTCGGGCTGCGCGGCGTCTTCAGCGGTGTGCTGCGCACCAGGCATGCGCTGCAGCAACAGTCCACTGACAACTTGCGCGTTGCTTGCCAGCAGCAGCATGGAGTCAATCTGCTCGGACTGCGCCAGATACTGCTCCAGCATGGCCGCGAGCGATGGCAAGGTCTGCCCCTGCGGGTCTGTGAGCGCCACGATGCCTTGATAGGGCTGTAAGCCCGACTCCGGATTGCGCGGATCGAGGGTGATCGCGCAGCGCCCGTTTCCATGCTGATTGACCAGCGCGGCCAGATCCGACGACAACGCAGCGGCGTCTGGCAGATCGTCGGCCATTTTGGCCGTGGCGCGCACACCAAAGTCCGGCTGACACTCGGCCACAGCGAGCTTCAACGGGCCATCGCCCTGGATTTGAAGCACCAGCGCGCCATCAAATTTCAGACTCCCGGCCATCAGCGTGCTCGCCGCCGCCATCTGCCCAACCAGCGCGGCGACGGCTTGCGGGTAATTGCGGCGCTTCTGCAACTCGGCCCATGTGGCCTCCAGGCGCACCAGAACACCGCGCACATGGCCTGTGCCCAGCATGAATTTGACAAGTTGATCGTTCATGGATGAATGAGATGGAGTTCCTGAGAAAAACGCTTGGCGCGCTCGACATAGTGTTGGGTATTGGCCTGCATTGCAGCGATGGCTTCTGCCGTCAACTCCCGCGCCACGCGCGCAGGCGAGCCGAGAATGAGCACGCCGTCGGGGAACACCTTGCCCTCCGTGACCAGAGCCCCGGCGCCCACCAGGCAGTTGCGGCCAATCTGAGCGCCATTCAAGATCACCGCCTGAATTCCCACCAAACTTCCCTCGCCAACGATGCAGCCATGCAGCATGGCCTGATGGCCGATGGTCACACGCGCCCCGACCCTGAGGGCATAGCCCGGATCGGTATGTAGCACCGCGCCGTCCTGCACATTCGACTCCTCGCCAATCTCGATAGGCTCGTTATCGCCGCGCAGCACAGCGCCAAACCACACGCTGGCGCGCGGCAACAAGCGCACCCGACCCATGACATGCGCACCCGGCGCCACATAGGCATCCGCTGCAATCTCCGGCCGCCAGGCGGCGAATTGGTAAATTGACATGATGAATGACTCCAGACGCTCGCCATGAACTGGCAAATCCCCCGGCTCGCTCCGGGAGAGGACTTTCCGCCCGCGTCGCAGGCGCTGTCGGCATTGTCGCCGTTCCCGGGTCTGCTTGCCGCTGGCGGTCGGCTCGACGCAGACACGCTGGAGCGTGCGTACCGGCACGGCATCTTCCCCTGGTTCAGCCCCGGCGAGCCTGTTCTGTGGTGGAGCACCGATCCGCGCATGGTGTTGCGACCAGAGCAGTTGCGCGTGACGCGCTCACTCAAACAATCAGCGCGCCGCTTCAGCCGCAACCCCGCAATGCAACTGCGTATCGACTCGGCATTTTCCCGCGTGATGCAGCAATGCGGCGCGCAGCGCGCGGATGTCGGCACCTGGATCACCCCGGACATGCTGAACGCCTATTCCGCCCTGCACGCGCGCGGCCTGGCGCACAGCCTTGAACTGTGGGAAGGCGAGAGTTTGCGCGCCGGGCTCTACGGCGTGTGCATCGGCCGGATGTTCTACGGTGAGTCCATGTTCACCCACGTGGCAGACGGCTCCAAAACCCTGCTGATGGCGCTGTGCGGCATCTGCCTGCGCGAGGGCATCCGCTTGATCGACTGCCAGCAACAAACGGACTATCTGGCGCAGATGGGCGCCTCCCCCATTGCCCGCACGGACTTCCTGCAGCATGTGGCCGAAACCACAATGCAACCTGCTGTGCTGCGCTGGCAGTATGATCAATCGACCTTTCTCACCGACTGCGCGCGCTGGCTGTGACTCATCCCAAAGAACTCCCGCTCACCACCCTGCAGTTCTATGCCACGGCGAGCTACCCGTGCAGCTACCTGCCGG
>JAFGXB010000177.1 GCA_016936875.1 Burkholderiaceae bacterium
ATTCGGCCCATGCCACACTTCAAGACACTCCCATGAAAACCCTGTCCAAATCGCTCGTCGTCGCTGTGGTGCTGGCTATTTTGGCCATCGGCGGCTATCTCGGCTGGTCCGCGCTGGAGCAAAAGCCTGCGGCGCCCAACGCCAGTTTCAGCCTGCTCGACGGCAAGACGGTTGATCTGACCGCTTATCGCGGCAAGGTGCTGCTGGTGAATTTCTGGGCAACGAGCTGCACCACCTGTGTGGGCGAAATGCCGGACATGGTCAAGACCTACGACCAGCTCAATCCCAAGGGCTTCGATCTGGTTGCCGTGGCCATGAGTTACGACAACCCCGCGTTTGTGCGCAATTTCGTGCAGCAGCGGCAACTACCGTTCACCGTGGCGTTCGATGCCAGTGGCCAGACGGCCAAGGCGTTCAAGGATGTGCGCCTCACGCCAACGAGCTTTCTCATCGACAAGTCGGGCCATATCGTCAAGCAGTACGTCGGCACGCCCAATTTCGCCGAGCTGCATCAGCTCATCGACCATCTGCTCGCGCAGAAGGCCTGATTTCGCGGGGGATGTGCGGGGATGTGTTCACACCCCCTTAGACCGCGGGCTGTCCGCCCCTGGACTGCGAGAAGTGCAGCTTGAGATAGTCCAGCCACAGCCGCAGTCTCAGCGGCTGGTGTTTGCGCTGCGTGAACACGGCGAAAATGCCGTTGGGCGGTGCGGCGTAGTCTTCCAGCAGCGCGGTCAATGTGCCGTCTTTCAGGCTGGTTCCCACTTCCCAGAAGGAGCGCCAGGCGATGCCTCGGCCCTCCAGACACCATTGATGCAGCACCGCGCCATCGGTGCAATCCATGCGGCCGGCCACGCGAATATGCATCGTCTCGCCCTCGACCTGAAACATCCAGCCGCGCGGCTGGCTGCCCACTGACGAATACGCCAGACAGTTGTGCCGCGCCAGTTCGGCGGGGGTTGTCGGCGTGCCAAATTTTTGCAGATAGCCCGGCGCGGCCACGCAGACGCGGCAGTTGTCGGCCAGCCGCAGGCTGACCAGGGAGGAGTCGGCCAGATCTCCCACGCGCACCGCGCAGTCGTAGCCTTCGTTGACCAGATCGACCAGGCGGTCGGTGAGGTCGAGCGAGAGCGTGACCTCGGGGTGCAGATCGAGAAAACCAGGAATCAGCGGGGCGACGTGGCGGCGGCCAAATCCCGCAGGGGCGGTGATGCGCAAATGCCCGCTGGCCTTCACCCCGCCGGCGCTGACACTGGCCTCGGCGTTCTGCAACTCGGCGAGCAGGCGCTGGCAGTTTTCGAGAAAGGCGCTGCCTTCATCGGTCAGGCTGATGCGGCGGGTGGTGCGCAGCAGCAGCTTGACGCCCAGACGCGCCTCCAGCGCATCGATGCGGCGCCCAATGATGGCTGGCGCCACGCCTTCGGCATGCGCTGCTGCCGTGAGGCTGCCCTTGGTCGCCACGGCAACGAAGGTCTCCAACTGTTTGAGTTTGTCCATAGTCGCCGGAAATTGCCGCTGGAAAAGTCATCAATCTACCGCATGCGTCCGACTTGGCCGGGTGGATTGATGCCGCACTGCAGCATAAACTGTGCGTATCCCAAAAAGATGGGCGTCCACAAGCACCGCGCAACCCCTTGCGGCGCGTCGGACGCAAACCCGCAATCAAACTCACGGAGATCACCAAATGACGACTTCATCCATCCCCCAGGGCATCACACTCACCGCCCCGCTGCAACCAGGCGCAGACCGCATCCTGACCCCGGAGGCGCTAGCCTTCGTGGCCACGCTGCACCGCGCCTTCGAGACGCGCCGCCAGGAGCTGCTGGCCGCACGCGGCGCACGCACCGCCCGGCTCGACGCTGGTGAGCGGCCCGACTTCCTGCCAGAAACCCGCGCTGTGCGCGAGGGCGACTGGACCATCGCCCCGCTGCCGCCCGCCCTGCAGCGCCGCCGGGTGGAAATCACCGGCCCGGTCGATCGCAAAATGATCATCAACGCCTTCAACTCGGGCGCCGACAGCTATATGGCCGACTTCGAAGACTCGAATACGCCGAACTGGGACAACCAGATCCAGGGGCAGATCAATCTGTTCGAGGCCATCCGCCGCACCATCGTGCTGGAGCAAAACGGCAAGACCTACAAACTCAACGACCAGGTCGCCACGCTGCAGGTGCGTCCGCGCGGCTGGCATCTCGATGAAAAGCACCTCCTGGTGGACGGCCAGCGGGTGAGCGGCGGGCTGTTCGACTTCGGTCTGTTTTTCTTTCACAACGCCCGCGAGTTGATCGCCCGTGGAGCGGGGCCGTTCTTCTATCTGCCCAAGCTGGAAAGCCACCTCGAAGCGCGCTTGTGGAACGATGTGTTCGTGCTGGCGCAAAACACGCTGGGCATTCCCCAGGGCACGATCAAGGCCACCGTGCTGGTGGAAACCATCCTCGCCGCATTCGAGATGGACGAAATTCTGTACGCCTTGCGCGAGCACAGCGCGGGGCTGAACGCCGGGCGCTGGGACTACATTTTCAGCGCCATCAAGAAGTTCAAGCGCGACCGCGATTTCTGTCTGGCCGACCGCGCGCAGATCACCATGAACGTGCCCTTCATGCGCGCCTACGCCCTGCTGCTGCTCAAGACCTGCCACCAGCGCCACGCCCCGGCCATTGGCGGCATGAGCGCGCTGATTCCCATCAAGAACGATCCGGAAAAGAACGCCCGCGCGATGGACGGCATCCGCCTGGACAAGCGCCGCGACGCGACCGATGGCTATGACGGCGGCTGGGTCGCCCATCCCGGCCTGGTGTCGGTGGCGATGGAAGAATTCGTCGCCGTGCTGGGCGAGGCGCCCAACCAGATCGGCAAAACACGCGAGGACGTGCAGGTGACCGCCGCCGATCTCCTCGATTTCCGCCCCGAGGCGCCCATCACCGAGGCCGGACTGCGCAACAACATCAACGTCGGCATCCACTACCTCGGCGCCTGGCTGTCGGGCAGCGGCGCGGTGCCCATCCACAACCTGATGGAAGACGCCGCCACCGCTGAAATCTCCCGCAGTCAGGCGTGGCAGTGGGTCCAGTCGCCCAAGGGCGTGCTGGACGACGGACGCAAGGTCACCGCCGACCTGGTGCGCGCCATCATTCCCGAGGAACTCGCCAAGGTGAAAGCCAGCGGAGCCGAGGGCCAGTTCGACAAGGCGGCGCAAATTTTCGAGCGCATGGCCACGGGCCAGGAATTCATGGAATTTCTCACCCTGCCGCTGTACGAAGAGCTGAGCTGAGCCACAAAGCGCCCCCAGGGTCGGCTCGCCGACCCGCCCCTCCCGTGGGGGATGAGGCCCGCGGCTCCAAGCTGCCCTGCGGCAGCTTGGACGGAGCCGAATCCGAGCGGCTTGCAAGCCGCGAGGTGAACAAGGACTCTTGGGGCGGCCCTGCATTTCCTTGAGCGTGAACCAGACAGAGCCGCCGCAGGGCGGCTTTGTGCATTCTGGGACGCGATCCGCTTGACTCGCCCCCGACCACAAACTGTGACCGCAATGGAAAAAACGGCGATCAACCGCAACAAAACCGGGCAAAATCCACCGCATCGGAATTTTTCAAATCAGCCGGTCGTTCACAGCCCACATGTCCCACTCGCTCACCGTTGTGCAATGGCTGCTCCTTGCGGTCGCGGTGCAACAGTCCATTTTTGCCGTCGCCTGGCTGGCCATCAGCAAATTCGCCGGGCTGGCGCGCTTGAGTGCGCGTTACTGGGCGGTGTTTTGCGGCGTCGGGTCTGTCTCCATTCTGCTGCTGGCGCTGCGCGGCAACAGCCCCGATCTGCTGAGCTATCAGGTGGCGGATGTGCTGCTGGTCGTCTCCGCCACGGCGGCGCGGCACGCCAGCGCGCTGTTCTTCGACCGGCCCACGCCACGGCTCGAACACGGGCTGATCATCGGCCTTGCGATTCTTGGCGCCGGGCTCACGGGCACCTCCGTCCGCCTGGAGGAATGGCGCATTGCCGTGGTCTGTCTGCTCATCGCCTGGATCGCGGTACGCGCGGTGTGGGGCGTGCATGCCAATATGGCGCGGGAGTTCGGGCCGACGATCTCCCTGGCGCTGCATATCCCCACCCTGATCGTCGCCGCGGCGTTGCTGTGGCGCGGCGCGGCCGTGTTCCTTGGCAACGCCGACGCGCTGAACTACCGCAGCGCGCATCTGGTCAACGAACTCCTCACCCTGCTGTTGCTGCTGGTCGCCTCTTTTCTCAGTCTGGTGTACGGCGGCATGCTGATGGCGCGGCTGGTGCGTCGACTGCGCGATCTGGCGCTGAAAGACACGCTCACCGGCCTGTTGAACCGCCGCGCCGCGCAGGAACTCCTGGAGCGCGAATGGGCGGCCTACCGGCAAAAGGATCTGCCGTTCTGCGTGCTGATGATCGACATCGACCATTTCAAGCACATCAATGACGCCTACGGTCACGCCGTGGGTGACAAGGTGCTCACCGGGCTGGCCGCGCGCCTGCGCGAGGGCACGCGGCCCAGCGACCATGCCGCGCGCATGGGCGGGGAAGAGTTTCTGGTTTTTTTGCCGCAAACCGAACTCCCTTCGGCGCGGGCGGCGGCGGAACGTCTGCGCCAGCACATCGCCACATGGACGCTGGAGCCTGAGCACCTGACCGTCACGGTGAGCATCGGCGTGGCACAGGCGACGGCGGCAGACCAGGCGTTCGACGACCTGCTGATCCGCGCCGACTCCGCGCTCTACGCGGCCAAGGCCGCCGGGCGCAACCAGGTCCATCTGGCGCAAACCACCGAGGCCGAAGGCGCAAGCCTCGCCATGGCGTAAGCGCAAGCACACGGCTCCGCCGCGCACAGCCCGTCGCCTGATGCCCGCACAGCGGGCGCGTGGATCTTGCACAGCCGCGGCAACACGGCGCGTGCAGGTCTAGCATTCTCCAAAAAGCAAACAAAAGGATTCCCCTGTGAGCACCGTACTTGAGACCGCAGCCCCCGCCCTTTTGCGGGCAGACTTTTCGCGCGTGGAAGTGGTGGACACCGCGGCCCTGCCCTGGGTGGACTCGCCAGCCACCGGGGTGCAGCGCAAACTGATCGAACGAGACGGCGGCGAAGCGGCGCGCGCCACCTCGCTGGTGCGTTACGCGCCTGGAGCGCACTTTGCCGCGCACACTCACCCGCTGGGCGAAGAAATCCTAGTGCTCCAAGGCACCTTCGCGGATGAACACGGCTTCTATCCCGCAGGCACTTATCTGAAAAATCCCCCGGGCTCCAGCCACGCCCCGTTCACTGCGCAAGGCTGCACCCTGCTGGTGAAGCTGCGCCACATGCAGCCGGACGACGACATGCGGGTGGTGGTCAACACAGACGAGATGCCCTGGTTGCCCGGCCTGGTGCAAGGACTGCGTGTCAAACCCTTGTCCGACTTCGCGGGCGAGCACGCCGCACTGGTTCACTGGGCGCCGGGCACCGTGTTCACTTCGCACCGCCACTGGGGCGGAGAAGAAATCTATGTGATCGACGGCGTCTTCCAGGACGAGCATGGCCGCTACTCATCCGGCACCTGGTTGCGCAGCCCACACCTGAGTCAGCACGCCCCCTTCAGCAAGGAAGGCTGCACCATCTTCGTCAAGGTAGGGCATCTGCCGGCGCATGGATGAGAGGGCGCAGACACACCCTCTCAAGGAAACGCAGGGCCGCCCCAAGTTTTCTTGACCCCCTCGGGGGGCGGGTCGGCGAGCCGACCCTGGGGGCACTCTGATGCTTCCCGGCTGCGCGGCTTGTTGCATACTTGCACGCATGACTGCCCATTCACACCACGCCGCACACCCCCATTCCACGCAAGACGCCCTGTTGCACGCCGAACGCCTGTGCGCGTCTCGCGGGGTGCGCCTGACGCCACTGCGCCGCCGTGTGCTGGAGTTGGTGCAGTCGCGCGCCGAGGCGGTCAAAGCCTATGACCTGCTCGCGCAACTCTCCACCGAAGATCACACCGCCAAACCGCCAACGGTTTACCGCGCGCTGGATTTTTTGCTGGCACAGGGACTGGTGCACCGGGTGGACAGCCTGAACGCGTTTGTCGGCTGCAACCACCCCGATACGCCGCACGCGGCCCATTTATTGCTGTGCGCGCAATGCGGACGGGTGGAGGAACTGCACAGCGACGCCATGGACGCCGCCATTGCCCAGGCCGTGGCGGCCACGGGATTTGCTGCGCGTCACGCCCGGCTGGAGGTGCAAGGATTGTGCGCGGCCTGCGTCGCCGCGGCCGGGTGAACCCATTCAGCCTGCGGGCTTGAGGGTGTAGAGACGCGCCAACGTCAGACCCAGGCCGAGCAAGGCGCCCAGTGTGAGCCACAGGCGCAGTTGCAAAAACCACGACGGCCACGGCAACTGTTTGCGCAGCATCACATCCACCCCGTAAGCGACGGCAAGGCCGATGAACAGGCCCGTCATGCCGTACACCCAATTCGACGCCCAGGTCATGCGCCAAGCCCACAGCGGCAAGACCACGCCCCAGCTCAGCAACAACCAGGGCCGCTGCACCTGCCCTTCGGGCTGAACCAGCGCGGCCCCCCAATACAGCGCGCCCAGAAACGCCAGAACGGCTGCGGCGTATTGCGCCTGAATCACGACCACGGCGGTCAGCGAGGTCTCGGGCGCAATCCAGGCGGCCAGGCCGAGGGCAATGAACGGAATCAGCCCGGCAAGGCCAAGCGCATAAGCGGGGAATTTCATCAAAGGGTCTCCAGAATCGGCGAGGCGGAATCGTCAGGCGAAGGGCTCAGGTGCAATCGCCAGCGGAAATTGTCGCTGCGCTGGCCGCGTGGGCGAATGCGTCAACGCAAACAGCCGCCTCAAATTCCAGCGGCATGGGCCTGCTGATCGGCGTGGTACGAGGACCGAACCAGTGCGCCAACGGCGGCGTGGGTGAAGCCCATGGCCAGCGCCTCGTGCTCGAACATCGCAAACGTGTCGGGGTGCACATAGCGCGCCACCGGCAGATGGTGGCCGGTGGGGGCGAGGTACTGGCCGATGGTGAGCATGTCGATGGCGTGCGCGCGCATGTCGCGCATGACCGCAAGGATTTCCTCGTCGGTTTCGCCCAGTCCGACCATCAGCCCGCTTTTGGTGGGAATGCCGGGATGACGCGCCTTGAAGTCGGCCAGCAGCTTGAGCGAATGGGCGTAGTCGGCGCCGGGGCGCGCCTGCTTGTAAAGACGCGGCACGGTTTCGAGATTGTGGTTCATCACATCGGGCAGACCGGCGGCGAACAGATCGAGCGCCTTGTCCAGGCGGCCACGAAAGTCGGGCACGAGCACCTCGATCTGCGTGGCTGGCGACAACGCGCGGGTGGCCTGGATGCAGTCGACAAAGTGCTGCGCGCCGCCGTCGCGCAGATCATCGCGGTCCACGCTGGTGATGACCACGTAGCGCAGCTTCATGGCCGCGATGGCACGGGCCAGATTGCCCGGCTCCGCGGTGTCGAGCGGATCGGGGCGGCCATGGCCCACGTCGCAGAAGGGGCAGCGGCGGGTGCATTTGTCGCCCATGATCATGAAGGTGGCGGTGCCCTTGCCGAAACATTCGCCGATATTGGGGCAACTGGCCTCCTCGCACACCGTCACCAGCTTGTGTTCGCGCAGCAGGTTTTTGATGGTGTAGAACTGCGACGAGGGCGTCGCCGCCTTCACCCGAATCCACTCCGGCTTGCGCAGCGGCGCGTCCCCAAGGGGAACAATCTTGATGGGAATGCGGGCGGTCTTGGCCTGGCCTTTCTGTTTGATCGCGGGGTCGGCAAGCGGCGGGGTCGGCGTGGTCATGGGGCAAAAGAGGTTCTGAGCGTCAAGCGGTCATGGTAGAGCCGCCGCCGGGCGCCTGCCAGAGCGCGGCGAATTCTTCGGCGAAGGCCGCTGCGACCTGTTCCACCGTTGCGTGCACGCCCAGGCTGGCCATGTCGATGGTGCGAAGCCCCGGATAGCCGCAGGGGTTGATCCAGGTGAACGGCTCCAGGTCCATCGCCACATTGATGGCCACGCCGTGATAGGTGCAGCCATTGCGCACCTTCAGCCCCAGAGCAGAAATTTTCTCGCCGCTGGACAGGTAGATGCCCGGCGCACCCGATTTGCGCTGCCCGGCAATGCCCCAGCGCGCCAGGGCGCGGATGACCGCTTCCTCGATGCGTTGCACGGTGTCGCGCACCATCCAGCGATGGCGGCGAATGTCGAGCAGGAGATAGATGACGGACTGCCCGGGCCCGTGAAACGTGACCTGTCCGCCCCGGTCGGTCTGCACCACGGGCACGGCATGCGGCGCCAGCAGATGCTCGGGTTTGCCGGCCTGCCCCAGAGTGAACACGGGCGGATGCTCCACCCCCCAGAGCTGGTCGGGCGTTGCCACGTTACGCGCGTTGGTGAAGGCGCGCATGGCGTCCCAGGTGGCGCCGTAGTCTTGTCGGCCCAGCCATTGCAGGGCGAGGGCGCAGGCGGGCTGCGCAGGGGCTGCGGCAGGGGCGCTGGGTTCTGGGTTCATGCTAAGGTTGCGCTCAGTTGCAGCATGCAAAATAAAAAAGTCAGGGAGACAACCGAAGACTGGTGCAAAACCGGCTTCGCATCACAGGAATTGTCCTGCATTCGCATGAGTTCCACACCGCAGAGTCCAGTGACGCGTATCCGCGCATCGCACCAAATCCGCATTTTTCTACGCGCATGGGCACGCGACCCGATGGGCGTCGCCGCAGTGCTGCCCTCCGGGCGGCAGCTCAGCCAGAAAATGCTCAAACCGCTGTCCCTGTTGCCCGAAAGCGACCCCGCCACGCAGCGTGTCATCGAACTCGGTGCGGGCACCGGCGCCTTCACCCGCGCACTGATCGATCATGGGCTGCACGCGCGCAATCTGCTGGTGGTCGAGCGCGACGCCGCGCTGCACGGCCTGTTGTGTCAGCGTTTCCCCGCGCTGCAGGTGATCCAGGCCGACGCCTGCGCGTTGCGCACTGCGGCGCTCTCCTCGGGCTATCTGCAGGAGGGCCCGGCAGACGCGGTCATCAGCGGCCTGGGGCTGCTGTCCATGCCGCGCAACACGCAGCGTTCCATTCTGACAGAGGCATTTGCCGTGCTGCGGCCTGGCGGCTGTTTTGTGCAATTCACTTATGGGCATGCCAGCCCGGTGTCGCGCGCCCTGCGCGAGGAAATGGGCCTGCATGTGCGCCGTGCCGGACTGGCCTGGCGCAACGCGCCGCCCGCTTCCGTTTTCGTTTATCAACGCACCGTTACAGCCGCACACCCCTGCGTCGCGCCCGGCGCGACACAATGACTTCCGGTGTATCTGGCCGCCCCGCAGAGGACGGCGATGGATTGGGGAACTGTGCCGTGGCTGGATTTTTTGTCTCTCTCATCATCTATCCCTTCGCCGTGTACGGACTGCGCCGACTGTTCACCGAGCGGCTGGGGATGGAGAGCAATATCGGATTCCTGGTGTTTTTGCTCGCCAGTGTGGTGAGCTGGCTGGCCGCCGAAGCGGTGGGCCGCCTGTAAATCAAGCGCGCAGTCAGTCGGCGCGGGGATCTTCCGGCTCGGCCAGTTGGCTGGGAGAAAAGCCCGATTTCGGCCCGAGCATCTGGGACCGGATGGCCGGATGCATGGCGCTGACCAGCCGCGACATGGAGCTGAGTTTGTTCGAAGTGTCGCGCAGATGCTCGGCCAGACGACTGGCGATGCCCAGCGCCAGTCGCGCCGCCGCCGCGGGGTGTTGCTCCACCAGACGATCCAGGGCGTCACGGTTGAGCTCGGCCAGCGCCACATCGGAATAGGCCATACAGCTTGCACTGCGCGGCGCGTCCAGCAGCACGCCCATTTCGCCGAACATCTGCCCCGCCTTGGCGATGGACACCACCAGGCTGTCGCCCTGGTGCATCGGGGCTTTTTCCACGCTGACCTCGCCGTAGAGCAGCATCAGAATGGCGCCATCGTGCGAGTCATCGTTTTGCTGGATGAAGCGCGTTCCCGCCTGCACCCAGCGCACCTGCATCAGGTTGGCAATGAGCACGGCATCTTCGACGCTCAGCCGATGCCCCGGCTGGCGCAACAGCAATTGCGCGATGCGCGGTGCCCAGGTGGCGTGGTCGGTTCGGCTGGAGGGGGAGCGGTCTGGCATGGCGGTGGATACGTCGTTCCGGCATGGTAGGCCCACAAACGCGCGGCTGCACCCTTCTCTACAATACCGGTTCCCAAGGAGCGTTGCAGCATCTGTTGCGGGTGCCCCCGAACGATGCCAGGCTTGGGGGAATCAACGGCGCTCATTGCTTCGCTCGCCCGCGCGGTGCGCAAGGCAGCCCCCATCCGAGACCTTCATGTCCGCTGACGCCACCACTCCTGCCCTGCCCCCCCTGCAACTCTCCGGCCTGGAGCCGCTGGCCATCGGCCCCGGCTCGCTGTTCGTCAACATTGGCGAGCGCACCAATGTGACGGGCTCCAAGGCCTTCGCCCGCATGGTGCTGGCGGGCGATTTTGACAAGGCGCTGGCCGTGGCGCGGCAGCAGGTGGAAAACGGCGCGCAGATTGTCGATGTCAATATGGATGAGGCCATGCTCGACAGCAAGGCCGCGATGGTGCGTTTTCTCAACCTCATGGCGTCCGAGCCCGATATTGCGCGCGTGCCAGTGATGATCGACAGCTCCAAGTGGAGCGTGATCGAGGCGGGGCTGCGCTGCGTGCAGGGCAAGGCGGTGGTGAATTCCATTTCCATGAAGGAAGGCGAGGCTGAGTTCATCCGCCAGGCCCGTCTGCTGCGCCGCTATGGCGCGGCAACCGTGGTCATGGCCTTTGATGAACAGGGGCAGGCCGACACCTTCGCCCGAAAGACACAGATCTGCGAACGGGCTTACCGTCTGCTGGTGGAGCAGGTCGGCTTTCCGCCGGAAGACATCATCTTCGACCCCAACATTTTCGCCATCGCCACCGGCATCGAGGAGCACAACAACTACGCCGTCGATTTCATCGAGGCCACGCGCTGGATCAAGGCGAACCTGCCCGGCGCCAAGGTGTCGGGCGGAGTCTCCAACGTCTCGTTCAGCTTCCGCGGCAACGAGCCGGTGCGCGAGGCCATCCACACCGTGTTCCTGTACCACGCCATTCAGGCCGGGATGGACATGGGCATCGTCAACGCCGGCATGGTCGGGGTGTACGACGACCTCGACCCGTCCCTGCGCGAGCGGGTGGAAGACGTCGTGCTCAACCGCCGCCCCGATGCCACCGAGCGCCTGCTCGAAGTGGCCGAAGCGGTGAGGGGCGCGGCCAAGGACGACACCGCCCGCCTGGCCTGGCGCGAACTGCCGGTGCGTCAACGCCTGAGCCATGCGCTGGTCCATGGCATCACCGACTTCATCGTCGACGACACCGAGGAGGTGTGGCAGGCCCTGCGCGCCGACGGCGGACGGCCGCTGCATGTCATCGAAGGCCCGCTGATGGACGGCATGAACGTGGTCGGCGACCTGTTCGGCGCGGGCAAGATGTTCCTGCCGCAGGTGGTGAAAAGCGCGCGGGTGATGAAGCAGGCCGTGGCGCATCTGCTGCCTTACATCGAAGCCGAGAAGCTGGAGATGCAGGCGGCGGGCTGCGATGTGCGCGCCAAAGGCAAGATCGTGATCGCCACGGTGAAGGGCGACGTGCACGACATCGGCAAGAACATCGTCACCGTGGTGCTCCAGTGCAATAACTTTGAAGTGGTGAACATGGGCGTGATGGTGCCGGCCAAGGACATTCTGGCCAAGGCGCGCGAGGAAGGCGCGGACATCATCGGCCTGTCCGGCCTCATCACCCCCAGCCTGGAAGAGATGCAGCATGTGGCCGCCGAAATGCAGCGCGACGACTACTTCCGCAGCCGCAAGATGCCGCTGCTCATTGGCGGCGCCACCACCAGCCGAGTGCACACAGCGGTGAAAATCTCGCCACATTACGACGGCCCGGTGGTGTATGTGCCCGACGCTTCGCGCAGCGTGGGGGTGGCGCAGAACCTGCTGTCCGAGCAGGCCGCCGCCTACATCGCCGAGATCGAGGCCGACTATGTGAAGGTGCGCGCGCTGCACGCCAACAAGCGCGTCACCCCGCTGGTGCCGTTGGCGCAGGCGCGAGCCAACAAGACGCCGATCGACTGGGCGGCCTATACCCCGCCCGTGCCCAAATTCATCGGACGCCGCGTGTTCCGCAACTACGATCTGGCCGAAATTGCCGCCAGCATCGACTGGGCGCCGTTCTTCCAGACCTGGGATCTGGCGGGCAAGTTTCCCGACATCCTCACCGACGACATCGTGGGCGAATCCGCCCGCCGGGTTTACGGCGACGCACAGCGCATGCTCAAGCGCCTGATCGAAGGCCGTTGGCTCACGGCCAATGCCGTCATCGGCCTATGGCCCGCCAACAGTGTGAACGACGACGACATCGCGCTCTACACCGACGAAAGTCGCAGCACCGAACTGATGGTGTGGCACGGCCTGCGCCAGCAAACCGAGCGCCCCGTGGTGGACGGCGTGCTCCGCCCCAACCGCGCCCTGGCCGATTTCATCGCACCCAAGGGCACGGCACCAGACTACATCGGCGTATTCGCCGTGACCGCGGGCCTGGGCGTGGAGGCCAAGGAGAACGCTTTCCTTGCCGATCTCGACGACTATTCCGCCATCACACTCAAGGCCCTGGCCGACCGCCTGGCCGAAGGCCTGGCCGAGCGCATGCACCAGCGCGTGCGCACCGAGTTCTGGGCCTATGCGGCGGAAGAAGCACTCGCCCCGGCCGAACTGATTGCCGAGAAGTATCGCGGCATCCGCCCGGCACCCGGCTATCCCGCCTGCCCCGAGCATTCCGTCAAAGGTGCGATGTTCGAGGCGCTGCAAGCCGAAGACATCGGCATGTCACTGACCGAGAGTTGGGCCATGCTGCCCGCAGCCAGTGTGAGTGGTTTCTATTTCGCACATCCCGAGTCGCAATATTTCAATGTCGGCCCGGTGGGGCCGGATCAGAAAGCGGACTGGGAACGCCGCGCCGGACGGCCGCTGGAGTCAGTGGCAACCCAGGCGCTTGCGCAAGCGGCGACCTGAGCCAAGCGAAATCAACCGGGCCGCCGCGAACAACACATCCGCGCATCAGCCCAGCAACTCTTTGGGCACATTGCCGCCGTTTTCGGCCAGCTTTTGCAGCACGGTCTTGTGCAGCCACATATTCATCTGCGCCGAATCGGCCATTTTGTCCGCCGGGCAGCCCAGTTCCGTGGCCAGTTCCTTGCGCTGCGCCAGACTGCTGTCCAGGCCGAGCAGCTTCATCAGATCGACGATGGAGACCTTCCAGTTCAGCTTCTCCGGGTTGAGCGCGGCCAGGCCATCGAGCTTGGCCACGACATCCACCTCGGTCATCGTGGGCACCGGCGCGGCAGCGGCCAGCGCGGCCGAGGCGGCATCTGCAGGACTGTCCGTGGCCGACGCGGCCGCCATCTGCGCGGGCGCTGGCGCCGCGGCCTTGTCTGCACCAAAACCGAGTTTCGCCAAAATGTTTCCGAACAGGCTCATGGTTTTCCTTTCAATGATTGATGCGAAGTTTTTATCC
>JAFGXB010000178.1 GCA_016936875.1 Burkholderiaceae bacterium
CACCTGCGCGGTGCGGTTGCGCTCGTCGAAGGCCGGGTTGAGTTCCACCACATCGAGCGAGGCCAGCAGTCCGGTGTCGGCAATCATTTCCATGCAGAGCTGGGCCTCACGGTAGGTGGGGCCGCCGTGCACGGTGGTGCCCACGCCGGGGGCGATGTCAGGATCGAGAAAATCGACATCGAAGCTCACATGCAGATGGGTGTCGGCGTCAATGCCGGCCAGCGCCTGGCGCATGGTTTCGCGCATGCCGTGTTCGTCGATGAAGCGCATGTCGAACACGTCCAGCCCGGCGGCGTGCACCAGCCGTTTTTCCTCGGCGTCCACACTGCGAATGCCGATCTGCCGGATGCTGGTGGCCTGCAACTGTGGCGCCGGACCGCCCAGGTTCGTGAGCGCCTGCGGGCCGTTGCCGCACAGGCAGGCCACGGGCATGCCGTGGATGTTGCCGGTGGGTGTGACGGTGTGGGTGTTGAAGTCGGCATGGGCGTCGAGCCACAGCACGCGCAGCTTGCGGCCCTGCGCGGTGCAGTGTTGCGCCACGGCGCTGAGCGAGCCGATGGCCAGGCAATGGTCGCCGCCCAGCAGAATCGGCAAAGCGCTTGCGCGCAGTGCGGTGCCCACGGCCTGATGCACTGCGGTGTTCCAGGCGATGACTTCCGGCAGGTGACGGTAGCCGCTGACCGGCGCTTGCCAGGGGTTGTGCGGCCCGGCGAGGTTGCCGGTGTCGTGCACGTCAAGGCCCAAGCCGCGCAGGGCACGGTCGATACCGGCCACGCGCAGCGCCTCCGGCCCCATGGAAGCGCCGCGGTCGCCCGCGCCAATGTCTGTGGGCGCGCCGATGAGGTGGATGACGGGTGCGGCGTTCATTCGGCGGCTTCTTCCGCGTCGGCCTCTGCGGCGTTCTCCAGATCGAACGCGCGCGACAGCACTTCCCATGCCTGTTCGGCGGTTTCGACGAAGTGGAACAGGTGCACGTCCTCGGGGGAAATCATGCCGGTCTCCACCAGATGGTCGAAGTTGACGAGTTTGCGCCAGAACGCTTCACCAAACAGCAGAATGGGGCGGCGGCGCACCTTGCGCGCCTGGGTGAGGGTGAGCACTTCGAACAACTCGTCCAGCGTGCCGAAGCCGCCGGGGAAGCACACCAGCGCCACCGAGCGCATGAGAAAGTGCATCTTGCGCAGCGCGAAGTAGTGGAACTGAAAACACAGCTCGGGCGTGATGTAGGGGTTCGGCTGCTGTTCGTGTTGCAGCACGATGTTCAGGCCGATGCTCTTGCCCTGCGCCTCAAACGCCCCCCGGTTGCCCGCTTCCATGATGCCCGGGCCGCCGCCGGTCACCACCACCAGCGGCGCATCTGCGGCGCAGGTAGCGCGGGTGACGAGGGTGGCGAAGCGCCGCGCCTCCTCGTAGTAGTGCGACATCTCGACCTGCATGCGGGCGCGCTTGACGGCAGCATCGTCCTCCTTGGCGATCGCCTCGGCCACACGCTGCTCGGCCACATCGCGCGGCAGGATGCGCGCGCTGCCGAAAATCACGATGGTCGATTCGATGCCGTGCTCGGTCTGGATCAGCTCGGGCTTGAGCAGTTCGAGCTGCATGCGCACCGCGCGCATCTCTTCGCGCAGGATGAACTCGGTATCGGTGAACGCCAGCTTGTAGCTGCTGCCCGGCTGATCGTAGGGCGAGGGGCCGACGGAGACGAGAGCTGCGTCTTCCCCCGCGCTGGGGAAGTTGCGCTCCGTGAGATGGCTGCGTTTGTGGCGCAACAGACGTTGTTTGTTCATACGGCAAGCATAGCGAAACGGCATGTCTCGTCAGCGGATGTTTCCCAGTGCCGCAGCAGTTACTTTTTCAAACGGCATTGCGCGATGAATCGGCCTAAAACCCACACATCAAAAAACCTATGAGGAGCACAACATGGCAAGCGTTCACATCGATGCCCCAGCGGCCTCCCCCGCGCCGGGCCGCAATATCCGCAAAGCCGCAGGCATCTGGAGCCTGCTGTTCGCCAGTCTGACGGCCATCATCGGCTCGGGCTGGCTGTTCGCACCGCTCACCGCGGCCACACAGGCGGGGCCGGCCAGCATTCTGTCCTGGGTCATTGGCGGCGCGGCCATCCTGGTGCTGGCCTTTGTCAATGCCGAACTCACCAGTTCGTTTCCCGGCATGGGCGCGGTCATCACCTTTCCCAAACTCAGCCACGGGCACCTGGCCGCAGCCGTGGTGAGCTGGGTGGTGTTTCTCGGCTATGTGACCGTGGCACCGGCCGAAGTGCTGGCCGTGGTGACTTACGCCAACAACTACCTGCCCGGCATGGTGGACGCCAAGACATCGCTGCTGACCGCCGAAGGCATGGCCATCAGCATTGTGTTGCTCGGCGTGTTCATCCTCATCAATGCCTGGGGCGTGCGCGCGCTGCTGCGTCTGGGCAATACGCTGATGATCTGGAAGCTCATCATTCCGGTGCTGGCCATCGTGGCGCTGATGATCTCGTCGTTCCATGTGGGCAATTTCACCTCGCAAGGCTTCGCCCCGTTCGGCGCCAAGGGCACGATTGCCGCCATCGCCACCTCGGGCATCGTGTTCAGCTATCTGGGCTTTCGCCAGGCCATCGAGCTGTCTGGCGAGGCCACCAATCCGCAGCGCGACGTGCCCATTGCCATCATCGGCTCGGTGCTGATCGCCGGGCTGATTTTTGTGATGCTGGAAGTCGCGCTGATCGGCGCCGTGAGCCCGGCAGACATTGCGCAGGGCTGGGCCAAGCTGCACTTCACCGGCGTGTCCGGCCCCTTCGCCGGCCTGGCGGTGATTCTGGGCATGAGCTGGCTGGCCATCCTGCTCTACATCGACGCCGTGATTTCTCCGGCAGGCACTGGTCTGGTTTACGGCGGCACCACCGCCCGCGTGGTGTACGCCACCGGGCGCGACGGCCTGTCCACGCCCTGGTTCGCCAAGCTCAACAAGAACGGCGCGCCGTCCACCGGGTTGTGGATCACCTGGATCGTCGGCATTCTGTTCTTTCTGCCGTTTCCGTCTTGGCAGAAAATTGTCACCTTCATTTCCTCGGCAACCGTGCTGGGCTACGGCATCGGCCCGGTGGCGCTGATGACCTTGCGCCGCAGCCTGCCGCTGGGCACCTATCCGCGTCCCTACACCCTGAAAGGCGCAGGCCTGTGGGCGCCGCTGGCGTTCATCGTCTCCAACTTCATCATCTACTGGTCGGGCGCAGGAACCGACAACTTTCTGTTCGGTGGACTGGCGATCATCTTTGTGCTGTTCGTGCTCTATCAGGCCGTGTCCCACGGCGGCAAGCTCGACCATCTGCAATGGAAAGGCGCCTGGTGGCTGGCACCGTATTTCTTCGCCATGTGGCTGGTGACTTACCTGGGGCCCAAAGACCTGATCGGCGGCACCGGCATGCTGACCTTCTATCAGGGCATGGTCGTGGTGGTGATCATCAGCATCGGCATCATGGCGCTGGCTGTGGCCAGCGGCCTGCCCGAACCGGAAGAGGCACGCGAGATGATCGCCATGACCGGCAAGACGCGGGACTGATGTTCCGTTGCGCAGCGAAAAGGCCGCAGCATGCTGCGGCCTTTTCGCTGGTGCGCCAACCCTGGGGGCGCTCATGAGAAACACGCAGGGCGGCCCCTATCCCGATCGGTGGAGAAGCCCCTGCCAGATCGCAGGAATGCGGATGCGCTGTAAGGTTTGCAGCATTGCCGCGACAAACCCTGCGTTGTGGAATCCATCGACAGCAATCCCGTTCTGTCTGGATGGTCGCGGAGGGCACGTTGTCGGCCAATTTTTGCAGGAGAGTCGCCATGAGCAAACGTCAGGACCAAGGATTCGAGCACCCCACGGCATCGGACATCACGCCGAAGGCGATCTACAAAGACCGGCGTCACTTCCTCGCTGCTGCCGGGGTTGGGGCGGCCGCTGGCGTTGCCGCTTTGACTGCGCGGCATGCGCAGGCGGTGCCGCAGAGCGGCGGCCAGCCCGCGCCGGGCAAGCTGGCTGCGCTGACTGCGCAAAAGAACGCGGCGCTGTCCACCACGCAAACGCCCACGCCTTACAAAGACATCATCACCTACAACAATTTCTACGAATTCGGCACCAGCAAGAGTGATCCTTCGCAACACGCCGGGAGCCTGCGCACGCGGCCCTGGACTGTGGTGGTGGAGGGCGAAGTGCACAAGCCACGAACCTTCGGTATCGATGAACTGCTCAAGCTTGCACCGATGGAAGAACGCATCTATCGCCATCGTTGTGTAGAGGGATGGGCCATGGTGGTGCCGTGGCTGGGCTACTCGCTTTCGCACTTGATCAAGGCGGTGCAACCGACGGCAAACGCCAAGTATGTGGAATACATCACCTTGCTCGATCCTGCGGAAATGCCCGGACAGAACGATCCCATTCTGCAGTGGCCTTACCTGGAGGGGCTGCGGATGGATGAGGCCATGCACCCGCTCACTTTGCTGACCTTCGGCTTGTATGGCGAGGTGCTGCCCAATCAGGATGGCGCTCCGATGCGCATGGTCATTCCCTGGAAATACGGGTTCAAGGGCGGCAAGTCCATCGTCAAAATTCGCCTGGTGGAAAAACAGCCTGTCACGTCGTGGATGCGCGCCGTGCCGCAGTGGTATGGCTTTTATTCCAACGTCAATCC
>JAFGXB010000179.1 GCA_016936875.1 Burkholderiaceae bacterium
CGTTGCAAATGCGCGCCATAGCCCGGGCTATGGCTGTGCTTTGCGCCTCGATCGGGTGGGTTTTGACGCGCCTTTCGGACATGCCCGGAAAATTCACAAGCTCTGAGCGCCCCCAGGGTCGGCTCGCCGACGCGCCCCCCATGGGGGTCAAGGAAACTTGGGGCGGCCCTGCGTTTCCTTGAGAGTGCGGGCATCGCAGCGCAAACGGCGTGCACTGTCTCGAAATCGCATGAAACTCTCTCGCAAGCGCGCCCGCGCGCAAACTCTCAAGTTGCCAGCCACCACGCCGCGCAATCCGCTGGTGGCTCCAGCGCTGCAGCGCAAGGCCGGGGCGCACCGCAAGAGCAACAAGGCGCTGCGGCGCGCGGCGCGTTCGCGCAAATCTGCCGGGCTGGAATGACTGTTGGGGTGGCGTTGCACGCAGCGGGGCGCTGGGGTGTGCCCGCCGCGCAACATCGGCCCTGGCCGGTCGGCTCGAAACATTGCCGCGCCAGACGCCAAACGTAAACTGGGCAACATCTCGTTTCAACCGCCCCTGCCCATGATCGCCACGCTTGTCGTCGTTGCCCTGCTTGTTGCGCTGCTGTTTTACGGCGTGATGATTTACAACAATCTGGTGAGTCTCAAGCATGCCATCACGCAGGCCTGGGCGAATATTGATGTGCTGCTCAAGCAACGGCACGACGAGCTGCCCAAGCTGGTGGAGGTGTGCAAGCAGTCGATGCACTTTGAGCAGGAGACGCTGGAGCGTGTGGTGCGCGCACGCTCGCAGGTGCAGGAGGCCCGCGAAACGGGGAATGTGCGCAGCCTGGGCCGCGCGGAAGGGGCGCTGCGCAGCGGGCTGGGGGCCTTGTTCGCGGTGGCCGAGGCCTACCCCGACCTGAAAACCAACGAGACCTTCCAGCATTTGCAGGCGCGCATCAGCGGGCTGGAAGAGAACATTGCCGACCGGCGCGAGTTCTACAACGCGGCGGTCAATGCGAACAATGTGCGCATCGAGCAGTTTCCCGATGTGGTGGTGGCGCGACTGCTCGCCTTCGGCCCGGCGGAGCTGTTCAAGGTGGCATCGGGCGAACGGGCCGATGTGGATCTGAAGGGCCTGTTCGCGGCGTCGTGATGGGTTCGATGCAACGGGCCCCGACGGCATCCCCGTTCTTGTCCGCCCCGGCCCGCGCCGAACCGCAGGCCGCCCCATGCTGAGCGGCCTGTCGCCCGCCGGAGCACCGGGACAGGTGCTGGCGTTTGCTCTCGTGATGGGAGCGGCTGGATGGGTGCAGTTTTTCCGCCTGCAGCGCCGCAGCCGGGTGATGGAAGACATGCCGACGGCGCGCATTCGCTCCGCGTCGCAAGGCTATGTGGAGCTGATCGGCCAGGCGCTGCCGCCGGATGCGCCGCTGTTCTCGCCCATTACCCGCACGCCTTGCTGCTGGTATCGCTTCAAGATCGAGAAGCGCGACAAGGGCGAGGACCGCAACTGGTCGGTTGAGGAACAGGGCGTCAGCACCACCCAGTTCTGGCTCGACGACGACACGGGCCGCTGCATCATCGACCCCGAGGGCGCCGAGGTGCACGCGCGCAACCGGCGCACCTGGACGGGTGCCTCGGCGCAACTCATTCCGGGCACCAGCGAGGTGATGATGGCGGGCGACAACGAACATCGCTACACCGAGCATCTCATCCTGCCCGGCCAGACGCTGTACGCCCTGGGCTGGTTTGCCAGCCTCTCGCCCTTGCAGGCTTCGGCGCACGCCGAGGTGCGCGAACGCATCGCCGCGTGGAAGGCTGACCCGCAGCAGCGCCGCGCCTTCGACACCAACCGCGACGGCGAGCTGGACATGGCCGAGTTCGAGCAACTGCGCCAGCAGGCCGCTGCGGCCGTCGAAGCCGAACGCCGCGAACGCGCCGCCCAACCGCAAACGCATGTGCTCAAGAAGCCGAAGGACCGGCGGCTGTTCCTGCTCACCACCGAACCGCATGACAACCTGACCCGCACCCTGCGCTGGCAAGCCTGGGCGTGGCTGATCGCCGGGGTGCTGGGGCTGGCCTATGGTGGCGCGGGGCTGCTCATGCATTTTTGATCGACTCCCGCAGACACCCCACCCCGTGGGGGAGGCCGGGAGGGGGAGTCTGCCGACCGCAGGCAATACGATGCCGACATGCAATCGCCCTATTCCTCCGTCTATAAAAAGCGCCGTCCGGCTGCGCAAGCGCCTGCTGGGCCCAACGCCTTCGATTTTTTCCTGCCCTGCCCGCGCGGACTGGAAACCGCACTGGCCGAGGAGGTGACGGCCCTGGCCGCAGGCAGCCCCACGCTACGCGCGGGAACGCCCACGCCCGGCGGCCTGCCCGTGCAGGGCGATCTGACGGATGCCATGCGGCTGAATCTGCATTGCCGCATTCCCAGCCGCGTGCTGCTTTTGGGCGGCAGTTGCGGCTACGCCGACGCGGAAGACATCTATCACCTAGCCCGCGATCTGGCCTGGGAAAAGTGGTTTGACGTGACCCAGGCGCTGCGCGTGGACGTGACGGCCGAGCGCTCGCCGCTGGAGAGCATCAAGTTCGCCGCGCTGCGGGTGAAGGACGGCATCTGCGACCGTTTCCGGACGCTGACCGGAGAACGCCCGGACGTGGATACCACCCACCCGGATGTGCGCATTCATCTGCATCTGCGCGAGGCCGACGCCCTGCTCTATCTGGCCACCAGCGGCGA
>JAFGXB010000022.1 GCA_016936875.1 Burkholderiaceae bacterium
GACCGCTTGCTGTTCACGCACCTGCATGACATCGACCATGCCGTCACCACCCGCGTGGCGCAACAGCAGTGGGTCGACGCGGTACATCGCGGCCTGCTCCAACTCGCCCCCACTTCAGCGCAGAACCCATCGCCATGACCGCCGTTCTTCTGTTCTGGCTTGCCGCCCTGTTCATTCTCTATACCTATGCAGGCTACCCGGCGCTGATCGGCCTGCTGGCCAAGCGGCGCGCACCGCCCGCCTGTGCGCTGCTCGACAACGCCAGCCTGCCCCGCATCACCGTGGTCATGGCGGGCTACAACGAGTCGGCCCGGCTGCCCGGAAAAATCGCCAACCTGCGCGCACTCGACTATCCACAAGACAAAGTGGAGATCCTCGTCGTCTCCGATGGCTCCACCGATGACAGCGCACATGTGCTGGATGACATCGCCGGTGTGCGCACCCTGAGCTACGCCCAACGCCAGGGCAAGGCCTACGCACTCAACCTCGCTCTTGGCGAGGTGCAGACCGAATTCGTGGTGTTCTGCGATGTGCGCCAGGACCTGGAGCCCGGCGCGGCACGCCGCCTGATTTCCGACTTCTGCGACCCCGCTGTCGGCGCCGTCAGCGGAGAACTCGTCCACCGCCCCAGCGGCACGCAAACCGGACAGAGCATCGGGCTGTACTGGCGCTACGAAAAAGCCATCCGCAAGGCCGAGAGCCGGTTCCACTCCACCGTTGGCGCCACCGGCGCGCTCTACGCCATCCGCACCCGCGACTTCGCCCCCATTCCCCCAGACACCATCCTCGACGATTTCGAAATTCCCATGCACATCACCCGCATGGGCAAACGCACCCTGATCGCGCCACAGGCCCACGTTTACGACGTGCTGCAAACCGAGTCGGCGGCGGAAAAAAAGCGCAAGATTCGCACCCTGACTGGCAATTTCCAGACCTTTTCGAGAAATTTTTGGCTGTTCAGTCCCGTGCAGAACCCGGTATGGTTTCAGTTTCTGTCACACAAAGTGTTCAGACTGATCGTGCCCTACGCCCTCATCATCACCTTGCTCACCAGCGCACTCATTCCTGGAGCCTTCTACCGCGTGGCTTTTCTGCTGCAGGCCACGTTTTATCTGCTGGCTGCAGCGGGCCAGTGGATTCCGGCCACCCGCCACAATAAAGTCGTCAGCTTTGCGCACGTCTTTTTCGACATGAACGCCGCCGCCATCCTCGCGCTGCTGAAGTTCCTCTCCGGCCGTGCCGACGCCAAATGGGAAAAAACGTGAAACGACTGAGCATCCTTATGTACCACGGGCTGTACGCCAGTGAGGCGCAACGCCTGGCCATCGATCCCGTCGACCGGCCCTACGCCGTCTCCACCGAGACCTTTGCCAGGCAACTCGATCTGCTTGCCAAAGCCAACCTCCCGGTCGTCTCGCCCCATGCGCTAGAACAAACGGCTGAATCCGTGCCGGGCGGCGTTCTGCTCACCTTTGATGACGGCCATGCCAGTAACGCCGAACACGCCCTGCCCATGCTCACGCAGCGCGGCCTCAGCGCCCTGTTTTTCGTCACCACCGACTTCATCGGCCAACGCCCCGGATTCTGCAGCTGGGATCAAGTGCGCCTGCTAGCGCAGCAAGGCATGGCCGTCGGGGGCCACGGACAGACCCACCGATTTCTGAGTGACCTTCCCGACGACGCACTCCGCGCAGAACTGCAACAGTCGCACACACGTCTTGCGCGTGAACTGCAATCCGAGGTCAGGCAAATGTCGTTCCCGGGCGGCCGATACGACGCGCGGTGCGTCCGTTTGGCGCGGGATGTCGGCTATCGCGTGCTGCATGGATCAGAAATTGGCAGCTTGTCCGCCCTGCAATCGCCCCCCGCCACGCCGCTGCCGCGTCTGGCGGTGCGCGCCGGCATGTCAGATGCCGCCTTCCTGGCCTGCGCCTCGGCCGACGCCGCGCACATGCTTCGCGCCCAATCCGTTTCGCGCGCCAAAACCCTGGCAAAACGACTCATTGGCAACCAGCGTTACCACCAACTCTATGCGCGCTTCAAAGGCGTGCCACACCAGCAGCCATGAGCGTCACCAGCCCGCATCCACGGCAAAAACCCGGCGGAGTGAGCAACCGCAAAACGGTCGCCGCATCCACTGCTGAGATCCCTGCCGAGAACGCCGACTGGGGCGGAAAAGAACTGCGCTCCACATTGTCATTGCTTGCTGTTCCGGCGATTTTTGTTCTCAGCATCCTAGTTTTCAAGCTTCACCCAGGAAAAATCGGGCTGTATGGTTTTGCCGTATTTTTCGGCATTCTGCTGTTAATACAACTGCGCAAGGGGCCGGAAGCCTTGCTGGCGCTGATTATTATTTATTATCCCCTGAGCAAAATCTACCCTGTACTACTCGCACCCGGAGTCAATGGCACCAATTTATTGGAGCTGTTTCTGATCACGGTCTGGATTTCTCTTGCGATCAAACATAAAAAGAAATTATTCAATCCACTTCCTTTCACGCGCCTGGTTGGCACCTGGTTTTTTATCAGCATCCTCTCTGTTTTTACGGCAATCTACCACATCGGCCTGCATCCATTCATCTGGAATTACCTTTTATCCGTCCGTGGATTTTTTGACCAGTTCATCATCTTTTTTCTTGTTGTCAACCTGATTCAAGATAAAAATATGGCGCGTCGGCTCATCATTTACATGATGTTTTCTGCCGCCGTCATTTTTCTCTATGGAATCCAGGAATGGTGGTTCACGCGGGGCGCAAGCAGTATTGAAAAATCCCGTCTTCTGGGTCCGATCGGACAGCCAAATGAATTCGCCGCCCAGACAATTTATTCCTTGGCTCCGATATTGGCGTATGGCGCTTATTATTTCCCACGGTGGAAATCATTGCGCATGGCACCCGTTCTCCTGATCGGCCTGCGAGTGCTGCTCGCAGCCTTTTCACGCGGAGCCTATCTCGCCTTTGCGATGGAACTCTTTACCTTATCTTTCGTCAAGAGCAAAAAGTTCTTTGTTTTGGTTTTGCTTGTGATTGGTTCGATTTATTTCTTTATCCCTTCCCTGGTGCCGAACTCCATGAAGGCGCGCGTGGCGCAAACCTATCAGGATCACGAAGCGGACTCAACCATTGATAAAAGCGCGGATTCGCGATTTCTGCTTTGGGATGCGGCGATCCAAATGACCAAGGAAAGCCCGATTTTCGGCAAAGGCTTTGATCAATTCCACAGCCTTGTCCCGAGTTATGTCCCTGGCTTTTACGATGGCACCACTGGTGGCGCCACGGACAACCAGAATATGTTTCTTTACGCCGCTTCCACGATGGGAGTTCCTGGCCTGATCACGCTCCTGCTCATCATTGGTGCGCTGGCGTTGCGCGGATGGGCACTCTACCGGAGCAGCACGGTGGATATCGACCGCATCATTGGCCTGGGCGCAGTCACCCTGGTGGCCGGATTGGTTGGTGTCAATATGTTTGGCACACACATTATTGATACGGCAGTCGATATTTTTATATGGATTTATATTGCCATCATTGCGCATTTGTATGCGCCGATTCAAAAAGCTTCTGTGGAAAAGAAAAATGGAACGCAGCGATAAGCCCATGCCTTTGATTGTCCACATGATTGACGAGCTGCCGCGCGATGGCGCCGAGATGCTGCTGGTCGATTTGATGCGTTTGCGCATGCCCGGCTATCGCTACAAAATTGCCTGCCTGATTCGTGGCGGCCCCCTGGAGCAGGAATTCGAGCAGCTTGGAGTTCCCGTAAAAATCTTTGGGCGCCGCAATAAATTCGATCTGGGTCTGGTCTTGCGCGTGGCCGCCTGGCTGCGTGCAGAGAAAGCGGATGTCGTTCACACCCACCTTTTTACTGCGGACACCTATGGGCGTCTGGCGGCGCGCATCGCGGGGGTGCCGGCCGTTTTTTCCACGGTGCACAACATCGTCAATCCCTGGAAGGGCGCGGGCCGCAAAGCCATCGACCGGCTGTTTGCGAAGCTGAGCACTGCGGTGGTCGGTTGCAGCGAAGAAGTCACCCAGACTCTGGCCTCACGCGACAAAATTCCGGCCAGCAAACTGGTCTCCATTCCCAACGGCATTGACCTGCGCAAGTTTTCCAGTTTTTCCGGCACCGGTGTGCGAGAGGAATTCGGACTTCCGGCAGATCGCCAACTCATCGGAGTCGTCGGACGGTTGCATGAACAAAAAGCGCATGGCGACTTGTTTCGCGCCTTGGCGTTGTTGCCGCAAGTCCGCGCCGGTGAGTTGACTTGTCTCGTCGTCGGCACAGGCGATCTGCTGGATTCCCTGAAGCAACAGGTCAAGGAACTCGGATTGGAGACAACCGTCCTTTTCACTGGCATGCGCAAGGACGTTCCACGGCTGGTGGCGTCGCTGGATGCGTTTGTCATGTCTTCGCACTGGGAAGGCTTGCCGATTGCCTTGCTGGAAGCCATGGCCAGTTCCAAGGCCGTGCTGTGTACCCGTGTGGGGGGAATTCCCGACGTGGTGACTGATGGCGACAACGGACTCCTGGTGGATGCCGGAGATGTTGCCGGATTTGCACAGCAACTGGGCCGCCTGCTGCAAGATGCCGATCAGCGTCTGCGTCTTGGACGCCGCGCCCGCGAGACGGTGATCGCGCGTTTTGACGTGTCCCGCACGGCAGCAGCCTATAACCAACTGCACAGCCAGGCCCTGGGATTGCCGTCCCCTCCCCAACCGGCGCTCGTTGCCCCCACGGAATAAACCATGCGCAAACTTCTCGCTACCGCGCTGCTGCCCTACGCCACACTGCGCAATGCTTGGCGCCCCGGCCTGCGCATTTTGATGTACCACCGCGTTGCGCAGCTTGCCGCGTATGACCAACTCACCGTCTCTCCCGCACGCTTCGCGCAACAGATGCAGGAATTGGCGCAACATCAGGTCGTCAGCCTGGAGGACGGTTTGCGGGCGCTGCAATCCGGCCCCTTGCGCAAGCCGCTGTTTGCTGTGACCTTCGATGATGGCTACCTGGACAATCTGACCGAGGCACTGCCCATTTTGCAGCGCTACGGCATTCCAGCCACCGTTTTTGTCACCACCCAATTCTGCGATCAGGCAATCAGCCATCCCCGCTATGGCACCCAAGGCGCGCAGCGCCTGCATCTAGACTGGGATGAAGTCGCCACGCTCGCTCGGACACCTGGCATCACCATCGGCTCGCACACCCTCACCCACCCTTACCTGCCGACCATCAGCGACACACTGGCCCAGCAGGAAATCGCCACGAGCCGCACGGTGATTGCCACGCATCTACAACGCCCTGTGGACTATTTCTGCTACCCATCAGGCGATCTGAGCCCACGCGAATTGCAGTTTGTGCAACAAGCCGGTTATGCCGCCGCCGTCAGCGTGGCGCCTGGGGTGAATGACCAGCGCTCTGATCGATTCCAGCTCAAGCGCACCGAAATCACCGACCGCGACGATCCATCCCAATTCCGGCTCAAGCTCGCGGGCGCTTTCGACCCCATCCATCAACTGCTGCACGCGCGGCGCACCCGGCGTTTTGCGCAAAAACACCGCAAGCCCAGCACCGCATTCGAGGCCACAACATTATGAAAATTCTGTATTTGATGACCGAACCCTTCGGGATCGGCGGCGTGCAATCCGACGTGCTCACCCTCACCGAAGACCTGACCGCCAAGGGCCACACCGTCTATGTGGCCACAACCGAAGGCGTGCTCCTGCAGGAATTGATCGGCAAGGGCGCGATTCACGTCGATATCGACTTCCATTTCAGCGGAGCGTCTCAGTTCGCGCGCGCGCTCAAACAACTGCGCCATGTGGTGCAGCGCGAAGGCATCGAGCTGGTGGCGCCGCAGTCGGTCCGCTCCTCCATGGTGGCGTATGCCGCGCTGCGCGTGTTGCCGTTTGGTTACCGCGTTCCGGCAACCTCCAGGCGCGTGCCCATCGTCACCACCATCCACAACATCCACAACCCGAAAAACTTCAAATGGGCCGGCCGCATTCTTCGGCAAAGCGCGGACTTCATCATTTTTGAATCGAACTACGAACGCAACCGCCTGCTGGCCCACGGCTTGCCTGCGGGGCAATCCACGGTCATTCACAGCGGCATCGATCTCGATCGCTTCTCCACGGCCACACGCACCGCAGAATTCGCCCGTCAATACGGACTGGAGCCGGGGCAACACCTTGTCTTCGGCATCGTCGCCCGCCTGTCGGAAGAAAAAGGCCACAACTATCTCGTGGATGCGTTTGCCAAAGTGGCCCAGAGCAAGCCCCAGACACGCCTTCTGATCGTGGGTGATGGCCCCCTGCTGGAGCAAACCCAGGCACAGGTTGCCCGCCTCGGCTTGCAAAATCAGGTGATCTTCGCCGGCATGCAGCGCGACATTCCATCCCATCTGGGCTTGTTTGACGTGTTCGTGCTGTCCTCCACCCGCGAATCGTTTCCGCTGTCCGCGCGTGAAGCCATGGCGGCTGGTCGTTGCGTGATTGCGCCGCGCATCGGCGGCTGCGGTGAGGTCGTTGAAGACGGGGAAACGGGACTGCTGTTCACCGCGGCCGATGTCGATGATCTCGCGGCAAAAATGCTCACCCTGAGTGACCGCACCACAGTTGCCGCCATGGGAGCCGCCGGCCGCCGCCGCGCCGAACGTCTGTTCTCACGCCATGTCTGGGTTGATGGCGATGAACAGGTCTACCTGAACTGGGCTGGCCTCGCCCCCCGCTCCGCCCCCTCGGTTGCCATGCCCTGACCGCGTTGAAGCTCGCCCTGGAACTCCTGCTGTCCCCGGTTGGTCTCGCAGCCTGCGGCCTCATTTTCCTCAGCATCCTGGTCACTTGGCGGCCCCACCGCCGCGCTGTGCGCCTGCTGACCTATGCAACCACCCTGGTATTGATCGCGGCCAGCATGCCGCTGGTGGCCAATATCGCACTTGGCGCGCTTGAGCACAAAGCCAGCCAGGAAAAAGTCTGCCCGCCGCCACCGCCGGGCAGCCTGTTTGTCGTACTGGCCGGCGGAATCAACGGCAACCCCGCGCACGATTCCGATTTCTCCGCCCTCAAAGTGGCCAGCCTGCGCAGACTGCTCTCGGCCGTCCAGATCGCCCAACAAGTACCAGACAGCACCCTGCTCATTTCAGGAGGCTGGGGCAAGTCCGTTCGCGAGGCCAACCTGATGGGCGCTCTCGCCGAGCAACTTGGATTTCCAGCTTCCAGAATCGCGCTGGACAGCCAGTCTCGGACGACGTTTCAGACGGCACAAAACATCCGTGAGCGCGTGTTTGAATTTCCGCCTGCGCGGCGCTACCTCATTACCTCGGCAGACCATATGCCGCGTGCCATGATGGCCTTCACCCATGAAAACATCGCAATCTGCGCCTGGCCGGTTGACTACGAAGCCCTGCCCCTGCAGCCCCTGGACATGCTGACACCGCAAATCAGCGCCCTGGAAAAATCCACACGGGTTCTGCATGAGCTGCTGGGAATGGTCTACTACCGTCTTGTCAAGTTTCAATAAACCAAGCTGTTTTTCTTCAAGTCCACGCAATATGACCTCGCTAGACCACAACGTCGAAACTGCCGAGATCGACAAATTCAGCGCCCTGGCGCCCCGCTGGTGGGACGAACACGGCGAATTCCGCCCCCTGCATCAGCTCAATCCCCACCGTTTGCAGTGGATTCAGGGCCACGTCGACCTCAAAGACAAGGCCGTTCTGGACATTGGCTGCGGCGGTGGCATCCTGTCGGAATCCATGGCCGCAGCGGGCGCCAAGGTCGTCGGGATCGACCTGGCCGAAGCCTCCCTGCAGGTCGCGCGGCTGCATGCCCTTGATGCCCATCTGGATATTGATTACCGCCTCGTGAGCGCCGAGCGGCTGGCCAGCGAGGCGCCGCGCCAGTTTGACGTGATCACCTGCATGGAAATGCTCGAACACGTCCCCGACCCCGCCTCCATCATCCAGGCCAGCGCCCAGCTCGTTCGCCCCGGCGGCTGGGTATTTGTTTCAACCATCAACCGAAATGCCAAAGCCTATGTTGCCGCCATTCTGGGTGCGGAATATCTGCTGCGACTCCTGCCCCGCGGCACGCACGACTACGCCAAATTCCTCCAGCCTTCAGAAGTCTCGGCCATGGGCCGGAAATGCGGTCTGGAAACCGCAGACCTCGCCGGCCTGGAATATCAACCTTTGAGCCAGCGGTTTCGACTGACCTCCGATCTCGGCGTCAACTACCTTCTGGCCTTCCGCCAAACCGCCCGATGACGCCCCCCCGTCCAGTCCAAGCCTGCCTGTTCGATCTCGACGGCACACTCGCCGACACCGCTGCAGACCTCGCTGCAGCACTTAACCGCGTTCGCGCGGAACATGCACTCCCAGCGCTCCCCCTTGATGTGCTGCGCCCCATGGCCTCACACGGCGCGCGCGGTCTCCTTGCCGTTGGCATGGAGGTCACAACCGACGATCCCAGATACCCCGCACTGAAAGACGCCTTCCTCGCCCACTACCTGGCAGCCATCCGCGTGCACACCACCTTGTTTGAGGGCGTGGGCGCGCTGATTGAACACCTCCACAAGAACGCCATTCCTTGGGGCATCGTGACGAACAAGCTGAGCACCTACACCACTCCACTCGTCGCGCAACTCCCCTGGCCACACCCCCCCC
>JAFGXB010000023.1 GCA_016936875.1 Burkholderiaceae bacterium
CCGCCGCCGTCGGTGAGTTTGTAGGGCCGCTCCTGCGGCTTGGCTGCCTCGACAGCCTTCACGGTGAGACTCATGGTATCGCCCTTCTGGATGCCATGGACGATACCACGATTGGCGACTGGCTGGCGTTGTATTGCCCTGGATGAACCGGGACGATTATGGACGCACCACCCAATGAAAAAGCCCCGCCGCAGAGACTGCGTGGGGCTTTGAGGGATCACCTTGGATCAATTCTGGCGGAGACGAAGGGATTCGAACCCTTGATGCGCTTTTGGCACATACTCCCTTAGCAGGGGAGCACCTTCGGCCACTCGGTCACGTCTCCGTTGCTCTCAGTAGTCCGTTTTGGGGACGACTTTCAGCAAAGTCGGCAATTATTACATGCAATCGGGTGCCGCAGCCCGTATTGCGAAAACTTTAGGTCTCAGGCTGTTTGTTCCAGATCGAAAGCCTTGTGCAGGGAACGGACGGCAAGTTCCATGTACTTTTCATCAATCACGACCGAGACCTTGATTTCAGAGGTGGAAATCATCTGGATGTTGATGCCCTCTTCCGACAGAGTACGGAACATCTTGCTGGCCACACCTGCGTGCGAACGCATGCCCATGCCGACAATGGAAACCTTGCAGACTTTCGGATCGCCCAGAATTTCCTTGGCGCCGATATGCGCCTGCACGGTGGACTTGAGAATGTCGAGCGCGCGGGCGTAGTCGCCACGGCCGACAGTGAAGGTGAAGTCGGTGAAGCCGGCCACGCTCTGGTTCTGCAGAATCATGTCGACTTCGATGTTGGCGTCGCCCACGGCGCTGAGAATCTGGTAGGCGATGCCCGGACGGTCGGGCACGCCGACCACGATGATCTTGGCTTCGTCGCGGGCAAAGGCGATGCCCGACACCACGGCTTGTTCCATGTTTTCGTCTTCCTCAAAGGTGATGAGTGTGCCGCTGCGCGACTCCTGCTCCAGCGGCAGATCCCACGGGGTCAGGCTGGACAGCACGCGCAGGCGAACCTTGTATTTCCCGGCGAATTCCACCGAGCGGATCTGCAACACCTTGGAGCCCAGGCTGGCCATTTCCAGCATTTCCTCGAAGGTGATGGTGTCGAGCCTGCGGGCTTCGGGAACGATGCGCGGATCGGTGGTGTAGACCCCATCGACATCGGTATAGATCTGGCATTCATCGGCTTGCAGGGCGGCAGCCAACGCCACGCCAGAGGTGTCTGATCCGCCCCGTCCCAATGTGGTGATGCTGCCCTGGGCATCCACTCCCTGAAATCCGGCCACAACAGGCACGATGCCCTGCGCCAGATCCGCCTTGAGCCTGGCAGAGTCGATCGATTCGATCCGCGCCTTGGTATGGGCGCTGTCTGTATGCACCGCGATCTGCGCGCCCGTGTAGCTGCGCGCCTTATGGCCAAACGCCTGCAATGCCATGGACAGCAAGCCGATGGTGACCTGCTCGCCGGTGGACGCCACCACGTCAAGTTCGCGCGGGTCGGGCTGCGGCTGAATGTCTTTGGCCAGCGCAATGAGGCGATTGGTTTCGCCCGACATGGCCGACACCACCACAATGACTTGATGCCCCGCTTCGTGCCACTTGGCAACGCGACGGGCGACGTTTTTGATCCGATCAGCAGACCCTACCGAGGTGCCGCCGTATTTCTGGACAATGAGTGCCATAAGACATGCGTTCGAGAGCTGCGAAGTCTTTTTCACCAGCGCACAGCGCGCCCGGTTGCTTCACAGAAAACCTGACATTCTATGTGCTTGGGCCGCCCGATTCTCTCTGCTGAAAAACCAGCAGCCCGCCCTCGCGCCGAATCGCGCCATGCGGCAACTGCAGTGCCAGGCGGTGCGCGCCCTGTTCGGTGCGCAGAACTTGCCGCACAAGTTCGTCAGTGCGCGCGCGGTCCAGCCGCTGGCCGTGCAGCCGCAGCCACAGACGCAGCACTTCGCTCACACGCCCTGCCCCCAAAGATCGCAGGATGGCAAGATCAAGCCCTTCTAAGTGCCCCCAGGGTCGGTCCACCGACCCGCCCCCCGAGGGGGGCAAGGAAACTTGGGACGGCCCGGCGTTTCCTTGCGAGCGGAGACAGTGGCGCAGATCGTCCGCCGCGTGCAACTGCATCTGCGCGTCTGCTGCTGCGCAGAGCGCGGCGGTGCGCCCCAGTGTTTGCCGATAGGCGGGTTCGAGCTGCGCGATCACCGGCAGCAATTCGGCACGGATGCGGCTGCGGCGAAAGGCCGGATCGGTATTCATCGGATCGATCAGAAACGCAACACCCTGCGCGGACAGCCAGTCGCGCAATGTGGCGCCTGCGCATTCCAGCAAGGGCCGGGCAAAAAGCATCTGATGGCGCAGCACGCGGGCGGGCATGGCCGCCAGACCGCGCGGCCCGGCGCCGCGTAGCAGCGCCAGCAACAAGGACTCCACCTGATCGTCGCCATGCTGCGCCAGCAACACCGTCGTGCAGTGCTGTTGCCGCGCCAATTGCGCAAGGGCCAGATACCGCGCGTCGCGCGCCTGCTCCTCCACGCTCTGGCCGCGCGCCACGCTGACTTGCACCTGCACTTCGGCATACGGCATGCATTGCGCGACACAAAAATCCGCGCAATGCGCCGCGAAAGCCGGGGCAGAGGCCTGCAAGCCGTGATTCACATGGAGGGCCACAAGCCGCCGTTCGCTCCAGAAGGCACGCGCGGCCAACAGCAACGCAGTGGAGTCGGCCCCGCCGCTGAAGGCGATGCCGATGCGTTCAGCCTGGGCGATGTCTGGGTGTTGCGCCGCGAAACGCTGTAGAGCCGCGAGCGCCGGGTTGTTCAGCACCGCGCGTGACGACGCCCGTGCGCGCCGCGATCAGCGGCCCGCAGCCTTGGTGTTTTCGTACTTGCCAAACGCCTGCAGACGATCGAGACGCTGCTGCACCAGATCGGCAGGCTTGGTGTGCTGGAAGTGCCGCAGCGACTCGCCCAGCGCGCGCTTGAGCGAGGCCGCCATGGCCGTCGGGTCGCGGTGCGCGCCGCCCACGGGCTCGTTGACAATTTTGTCCACCAGGCCCAGCGCCTTGAGGCGGTGCGCGGTCAGGGCCAGCGCCTCGGCGGCCTCGGGCGCGCGTTCGGCGCTTTTCCACAAAATGGAGGCGCAGCCCTCGGGAGAAATCACGGAGTAGATGGAGTATTGCAGCATGAGCAACTGATCGCACACGGCGATGGCCAGCGCCCCGCCCGAGCCACCTTCTCCAATGATGGTGGAAATGATGGGCACTTCGAGCTGCGCCATTTCGTAGATGTTGCGGCCGATGGCTTCGGACTGGCTGCGCTCTTCCGCGTCGATGCCGGGGTAGGCACCGGGGGTGTCGACAAAGGTGAAGATGGGCAGATGAAATTTCTCCGCCAGCTTCATCAAGCGCAGTGCCTTGCGGTAGCCCTCGGGCTTGGGCATGCCAAAGTTGCGCATCGCGCGCTCCTTGGTGTCGCGCCCTTTCTGATGACCAATGATCATGCAGGCCTGCCCGCCCAACCGGGCCAGCCCGCCAACGATGGACAGGTCATCCGAGAAAGCGCGGTCGCCATGCAGCTCGTGAAAGTCGGTGAAGATCAGGCTGGCGTAATCGAGGGTGTAGGGCCGCTGGGCGTGCCGGGCAATCTGCGTGGTCTGCCAGGGGCTGAGCTTGGCGTAGAGGTCTTTGGTGAGTTGCTGGCTTTTCTTTTGCAAGCGCCCGATTTCTTCGGAAATATCGACGGCGGATTCATCTTGCACATAGCGCAGTTCGTCGATTTTGTTCTCCAGCTCGGCAACGGGTTGCTCGAAATCGAGAAAGACTTTTTTGCTCATATTCACCTCGAAAATTGATCCCGCCTGGCTGGGGCAACGCAGCGCGCCCCAAGTTGCCTGATCCCCCTTCTCGGGGCGGGTCGGTGAGCCAACCCTGGAGGCGCTCAATACTCGACCGGCAACGGATCCAGACTGCGCCAAATATACCAAGTCCCCACCGAACGCCAAGGCGCCCAGGCAGCAGCCACTTCCCGCACCTCGCTCTGGGTCACGGGCTCGCCGGCAAAGTAGGTCTGGCTCACGCCCTTGATCAGCCCCAGGTCGCCCAGCGGCAGCACATCCGGGCGCATGAGGTGGAAGATGAGGAACATGTCCGCAGTCCAGCGGCCGATGCCGCGGATGGTCAGCAGTTCGGCGGCGATGGCCTCGTCGGGCATGCCCTGCCATTGATCCGGGTGCACCTCGCGGGCGTGAAATTTGGCGGCGAGATCGCGCACATAACTCACCTTGCGACCTGACAGGCCACAGGCACGCAGAGCGTCTTCACCGAGGTCGATGAGAGGTTCCGGCGCGACGTGCGGTACTGCGGCGCACAGCCGGTCCCACACGGTTTGCGCCGCCTTGACGGAAATCTGCTGCCCGATGATGGAGCGCGCCAGGGTCTGAAACGGATCGCCCCGGCTTTGTAGCCGCGAGCCCGCGTGGGTTTTGATGAGTTTGCGCATCACGCGGTCCGTGCGCTGCAGGTGGGCGCAGGCTTTATCCCAGTCCAGATGGTTTGACGGTCTGGAGGGGGCGACTGTTTCAGACCAGGCGGCCCGCGATGCCTTCACGCCGCTCTCCACGCGGTGATGCCGCCCGGCTTGTCTTCGAGCACGATGCCCTTGGCGGCAAGTTCAGCGCGAATGCGGTCGGCCTCGGCAAAGTTGCGCGCCTGCTTGGCGGCAATGCGCGCCTGCACCAGCTGCTCCACCCAGACAGCGTCTACTGCCGCTGCTTTGCTTTGCAGGAATTCGCGGGGGTTTTGCTGCAACAGCCCAAGCACACCGCCCAGCCCTTTGAGCAATGCGGCAGACACCGCGTCGCCACTCTTGTTGATGTCGGTTGCCAGTTCAAACAGCACCGCCATGGCCTCCGGCGTATTCAAGTCGTCGTTCATTGCCGCAGCGAAGGCCTGCGCACGCGGGTGGCTCCAGTCGACCTGCGCGGGCAGGTTGGCAAAGGGGTCGAGCGCGGTGTAGAGCCGGGTGAGCGCGGCGTGGGCATCCTGCAGATGCGCGTCGCTGTAATGAAGCGGGCTGCGGTAATGCGCGCGAACGATGAACAGGCGCACCGTCTCTGCGTCCACATGCTTGAGGATGTCGCGAATGGTGAAAAAATTGCCGAGCGACTTGGACATTTTCTCGCCGTCCACCCGCACGAAGCCGTTATGCACCCAGACGTTCGCCATGGGTTTGCCGCTGGCGCCTTCGCTTTGCGCGATTTCGTTTTCGTGATGCGGAAATTGCAGATCGGCCCCGCCGCCGTGGATATCGAAAGTTTCGCCAAGCAGCGCGCAACTCATGGCCGAGCATTCAATATGCCAACCCGGTCGCCCCGGACCGTCTGCCGAGGGCCATTTCACCTCGTCCGGCTCGGTGGGCTTGGCGGCCTTCCACAGCACGAAGTCCAGCGGGTCTTGTTTGGCGGCGTCCACCTCCACCCGCTCGCCGGCGCGCAACTCATCGAGCGATTTGCCGGAGAGCCGACCGTAACCCGGGAAGGCGCGCACATGAAAGTTCACATCGCCCGCGCTGTCGCGGTAGGCCAGGCCACGGTCTTTGAGTTTGCCGATCAGATCGAGCATCTGCGGCACATAGTCGGTGGCGCGCGGCTCATGGGTGGGGCGCTCCACGCCCAGTGCGTCGGCGTCTTCGCGCATGGCCGCAATGAAGCGGTCGGTCAGGGCGCGGATGGTTTCGCCGTTGTCCTGCGCGCGGCGGATGATCTTGTCGTCAATATCGGTGATGTTGCGCACATAGGTCACCTGCAAGCCCTGCGTCTTGAGCCAGCGCTGCAGCAGATCGAACACCACCATCACCCGCGCGTGGCCGATATGACAATAGTCGTACACCGTCATGCCGCAGACATACATGCGGACGTGACCAGGCTCGATGGGAGTCAAGCGGACTTTCCCGCGCGTGAGGGTATTGTGAAGATGCAACGCAGTCATGGAATGTGGTGAGGGAACAGCAGGTTGTGCGCGGGCGCGCCATGTCCCCGGATAAAATCAAAAACTTAGCACAAGCAGTGGGTTCTCGGCTTGACGCGCTGCGCTTGAATCCGTCCCTGTGTGCTGCTGCCGCACGGCGTCGTTCCAGACCTCTTATTCCATTCTCACTATGCGCAACCGCCTTCTCGCCTCACTGATTGCCCTCGCCTTGAGCACCCCCGCTGTCTGGGCGGCAGACTCGGCCAGCGTGGCGCAAAGCCTGCAAAAGGGCGATCTGCAAAGCGCACTGCAACAAGTCGACACGCTGCTGGCGCAAAAACCCAAAGATCCGCAGTACCAGTTTCTCAAAGGCGTCATTCTGACCGAGCAGAAAAAAGACGCGCAGGCCATCCAGATCTTCCAGTCGCTCACCGAGCAATACCCCGAGTTGCCCGAGCCGTACAACAACCTCGCCGTGCTCTACGCCCAGCAAGGCCAGTATGACAAAGCCCGTGCCGCACTGGACATGGCCATCCGCACCAATCCGAGCTACGCCACTGCGCAGGCCAATCTGGGCGACATCTACGCCAAGCTTGCCAGCCAGGCCTACCAAAAGGCGCTGCAACTCGCCCCGGACGAGAACGCCAGCGCCAAGGTCAAGCTCAACCTGATCCGTGAGCTGTTCGAGCAGGGCAAAAACCCCGCCGCAACGCCGCTGAAAGTGACCACTGCGCAGCCGACCAAGGAAGTCAAGCCGACCACGCACGCAGGCGTTCAGAAGCCGGTTGTCGTGGCCGCAGAAAAACCCGCAGTGAAAGCCGAACCCGCGCCCTCCGTCACCCCGCCCCCTGTCGCTCCGCAGGTCGTTGCAGCCCCTGTCGTCGCGGCACCTGTTGTTGCGCAGCGCAAATCGGCACCTGAAGCCGAGAAGCCCGCCAGCAACGCCGCCGCTGAACAAACCGTTGTGACCGATGCCGTCGAACGCTGGGCCGCCGCGTGGCAGAACAAAAATCTGCCCGGCTATTTCGCCGCCTATGCACCCAACTTCAAGCCGGAAAAAGGCATGAGCCTGGCGAGCTGGAAAGCCCAGCGACGCGCCCGGATTTCCGACAAAGCCAAGATCACGGTGAAGGTGCATGACATGACCGTGCAGATCAACGGCGACAAAGCCACCGCCCGCTTCCGTCAGCATTACACCTCGGGTTCGCTCGATTTCGACGGCCCGAAAACCCTGCAGATGCAGCGCGAAAACGGCAAATGGCTGATCGTGCGCGAAATCGTCGGCTAAATTTGCGCAAACCGCCGTCCCGGTTCTCCCCAAGGCCCGACTCACCGTGAAACCTGCGATGCGACGCCCGCCCCTGCGCAAGCTGCTGCCCTGGACGCTGCTCTGCGTGCCGCTGGTCTTCGCCGCGCGCGCCGCGACAGACTACAACGCGGTGCCCAGTGCGATGCAGAGCGAGCAATCCGCTACGCGCGCGCAGCCTGAATTGGCCGACGGCACGCCAGCCAACCCGCAAACCGCCGTCTCCGCCCAAACCCTGCTCAAACTCACCACCTCCCTGAGCGCCCCTCCCGACCAAGACGGTGCCGAGCGCCGCCTGCTGCATGGCTACGCCGAAATTGCCGCGGGCCATCTCCACGCCGCCCGCGCCCAGGCCGAACAACTAGTGCGCGAGCACCCCCACTTTTCCCTTGCGCAGCTGCTGCTGGGCGATGTGATGCAGGCCAGTCGTGGCGAGACCGCCGGTTTTGCCGCCGTGCCCGCTCCCAGCCTGCCGCTTGAGGTGGCACAACAAAACGCCCGCATTCTGGAGCTGCGCGCCGAAGCGCTGGCACGGCTCGGCGCCTACACCGCGCCACCGCCAGCCGGGGCGATTCCGGCCAATCTGGTCGCCCTCGCCCCCGACGTACAACGCGCCATCGTGGTCGATACCGCCCGCTCGCGGCTCTACCTCTTTCACCAACGCAACGGCATTCCCCAACTCGAAGCGAGCTACTACTTCAGCCAGGGCAAACTCGGCGCAGGAAAAACCCGTGTGGGCGACATGAAAACGCCGCTGGGCATTTACTTCATCACCCGGAAAATCGGCGCCAAAGACCTCAAGCCACTGTACGGCGCGGGCGCCCTCACCCTGAACTACCCCAATGAATGGGACAAACAGCAGGGCTACACCGGCTTTGGCGTCTGGCTGCACGGCACCCCGCCCAACAGCTACGCCCGCGTGCCGCTGGCCTCGGACGGCTGCGTGGTGCTGTCCAACCCCGACGTGCGCAGCCTGATGACAGACACCCCGGCGGGCAGCACCCCCGTGGTCATCACCCGCCATGTGCAGTGGCTCGATGCGCCGCAATGGGCCGCGCAGCGCCAGCGTGTCACCGCGCAATTGCAGGGCGACGTCATCCGCGCCGCCTCCCAAGGCGAGCGACCGCAAGACGCGCTGAACACCGCCTCCTCCCCAAAGGTGGCCGCGCACGCAGCCCCCACAACTCCCGGCGCCCTGACCATCCTGCAATACCCGGGGCAAATCGTGGTGCAGTACAGTTCAGCCGACTCGCCCGGCAATACCCTTTACCGCCAATACTGGGCGCAGCGCAGCACGCAGTGGCAACTCATTTTCCAAGGAAGCGTTTCATAATGGATTTCAGCCTGAACACCCCGTCCCGCCCGCCGCTCTCCAGTCTGTGGAAGACGCTGCGGCAGCACATTGCCCCGGTCATCGCCGCGCTCAGTCTGGTGTCTGCGGCCGCCCTGCCCGCCGCGCAGGCTGCTGACGCGCCCGGGGCGCAGCCCAAAGTGGAATTCGTCACCACCATGGGCAAATTCGTGGTGCAGCTCGACCCCGCTCGCGCACCCAAAACCGTGACCAACTTTCTCGACTATGTGAAAAGCGGTTTCTACAAAGGCACCATCTTCCACCGCGTGATTCCCGGCTTCATGGTGCAGGGCGGCGGCTTCACGCCCGACATGAAGCAAAAACCCACCCGCGAACCCATTCCGCTTGAAAGCCAGAACGGTCTGCGCAATCTGCGCGGCACCATCGCCATGGCCCGCACCGCAAACCCGAATTCGGCCACCTCGCAGTTCTTTGTCAACGTGGCCGACAATGCCAGCCTCGACTACCCCAAGCCGGACGGCTATGGCTACGCCGTGTTCGGCAAGGTGATTTCAGGCATGGACGTGATCGACAAAATCGTCGCCGTCCCCACCAAAAATGAGGGCCCGTTCCAGAACGTACCCGTCAAGCCCATCGTCATCGAAGACGCCAAAGTTCTCAACTAACTTCCACCGAAAGTCCATCATGGTCGAACTCCAAACCAACCACGGCAACATCCGCATCGAACTCGACACCGTCAACGCGCCCAAGTCCAGCGAGAACTTCCTGGCCTATGTGCGCTCCGGCCATTTCGACGGCACCGTATTCCACCGCGTGATCGACGGCTTCATGGTGCAGGGCGGCGGCTTCGAGCCCGGCATGAAGCAAAAACCCACCCTCGCCCCCATTCAGAATGAGGCGAACAACGGCCTGAAAAACGACCGTTACACCCTCGCCATGGCTCGCACCTCCGATCCGCATTCGGCCACCGCGCAATTTTTCATCAACGTCGCCGACAACGCCTTCCTCAACCACACCGCACCCTCCGCACAAGGCTGGGGTTACGCCGTGTTCGGCAAGGTGGTGGAAGGGCAGGATGTGGTGGACAAGATCAAGAGCGTCAAGACCGGCCGCAAAGGCTTCCACGACGATGTGCCACAAGAAGATGTGGTCATTCTCAAAGCGGTCGAAGTCTGAGTCTGCAACGGGGCGGCGTCTCGCGTGTCCTCTGTTGTTCCATCGGCAGACCCCTCGGCGCCTCCCTCCTCAACCCTCCTGGCAGCCGCCCCGCTGCCTGCACCAAAAAGCTGGGGGCGCATTGCCCTCATCTCCGACCTGCACCTTGGGGCTCAAGCCCCGCGCACCACACAGACCTTTCTTGACTGGCTGAACGGCCCGGCCCGCGATGCCCACGCCCTGTTCATCCTCGGCGATCTGTTCGATGCGTGGATCGGAGACGATCTGCTCACCCCCCAGGCCAAGTCAGTCGCGCCAGACGCCGCCATCGCGCAAACCCTCTGCGCCGCTCTCCACGCCTTCACCGACACAGGCCGCGCCCTGTTCGTCCAACACGGCAACCGCGATTTCCTGCTCGGTGCGGGCTTTGCGCAAGCCACCGGCGCGCAACTCCTGCCCGATCCCGCGCTGCTGCTCTTTCAGAGAGAGCGCATCCTGCTCACCCACGGCGACCCGCTCTGCCTGGGCGACACCGCCTACCTGCAGTTCCGCGCCCAAGTGCGCCACCCCGATTGGCAACGCCGCGTCCTCGCCCAGCCTTTGGCCGCGCGCGTGCAACAAGCCCAGGCCATGCGCGCCGCCAGCAGTGCGGCGCAAACCCGCCCGGAAAACTGGGCCGACGCCGAGCCAAAAGAAGCCCACCGCTGGCTAGAAAACGCGGGCTCCCGCTGGATGATCCACGGCCACACCCACCGCCCGTGCGACCACTGGGAAAGCGGCCTGCTGCGCCAGGTCTTGTCCGACTGGGATTGCGACGCCACACACGGCGGCCCCAAGCGCGCGCAGGCGCTCTGGCTCACGGCGTGTGGTCAAGCCGTCCAGGTCAGCCGCCAGACCTGCGTTTAATCGCCACGCGGCGGCCGCGCGCCAACACGCCGATTCCGCTGGATTGACCCATCTGCACGGGCCAATCGGCGTCGGGGCACCGCACCATCAGGCGCGCACTCAGGCCGCAAATTGCAAACTGTGCAACAAAAAATGACCGTTCGTCGGCCAGATTCGACCGTTCGTCGGAAAGTCTGCGCAGAGCACCCGTGGCGCGGCCACAATCGGTTGCAAATTCATTTGGACACCGTTGTCGCACTCCATTACAGACATTGCCGCAAGAGCAGCCACCACCATGCAACCTTCAGTTCCCCCTGTTCCCCGCACGCGGCACACGCCCCGTGCAGACGGTTTTACCTTGGTGGAACTGCTCATCACCCTCGTCATTGCCGGGCTGCTGCTGGCACTGGCCGTGCCCAGCTTCAATCGCCTCATGGCGTCCAGTCGCCTCACCACACAGGCCAATAACGCGGTCAATCTGCTGTCTTACGCGCGCGCAGAAGCCGCCAAGAGAGGGGTCAACGTGCAAATCAGCGCCAACGGGGCCATCACCGCGCTGCCACCGAACGCGGCGTCCCAGGCGCTCACGCAAGCGGTCACCATGCCTGCAGGCATCTCGTCCACCTCGCCTGTCGCCACCCTCATCGCCACGCCACTTGGCCTGCTCCGCGCTCCGTCAGCCAGCACCGGATATGCCGGGCTGGTTGCCGATCTGTCCAGCACGGCACTCAGCACCGACAACCACCGCTGCATCTACCTCTACACCGGCACCATGGTGGCGAGCTGCACCGACTCTCAAACCTGCAATGCGAGTGCGCCCAATGCAACCTGCAAATAAATCCCCCCGGCCGTGGCGGCCAGCAAAAAACCAGTTCAAACGCCAGAGCGGCATCGGGCTGATTGAAATTCTGGTTGCTGCCGCTGTGCTGTCCATCGGCATTCTGGGCATCGTGGTGTTGCAGGTCAAAACCATTGCCGATAACAACAGCGCCCTCACCCGCACCCAGGCCAGCATTGCCGCCTACTCCATGTTCGACATCATGCGGTCCGATCGCGCCAACGCACTGACAGGCGCCTACAACGCCACGGTCACAGTGGGCAATTGCCCAAATGCAGCCAGCACCCTGGCCGACACCCAGTTGCGCAACTGGTGCCTGGGCTTTGATGGCGACAACCCGCCCGCTGGATATTCCGCCACCAACCCGCCACCCGGCACGCTACTCGGTGGCCTGGCCGCCTTGGGCAGCGGCACTAAGAGCACCATTGCCTGCAGCCCCACCGGCCCCGCCGTATCGGCAAGCAACTGCAGCATCACCGTGACCTTCAATGACAGCAAGGCCACCGGCGGAAAAGCGGCGCAAAGCCTGACCTACTGGACGCAGCTATGACCTCTCCTATCCTGTCTCATCCGGCGCACCGCCTGCGTCAAGTCGGCCTGACTCTCGTCGAACTGATGGTGGCCATGCTGCTGGGCCTTGTGGTGATAGGCGCCGTCGTCAGCGTATTGCTGTCGAGTCGTCAGAGCTACTCCACCAACTACAGCCTCAGCCAGGTGCAAGACAACGCGCGTATCGCCTTCGAGCTCATGGCCCGCGACATTCGCCAGGCAGGCAGCTCGCCCTGCGGCAACAGCACCGTGACCGACGTGTTGAACGGTGCGGGCTGGTATCGCTGGGTCAATGGTGCCGGCCTGTTTGGCGTTGATGCCGCCAACAGCCTCGCACCGCTTCCAGCAAGCCCTGCTCCAGATGCGAGCATGCCCGCCATCGTCACCCGCGGTGCAGGCCAGGTCAGCGCCAATTTCATCACAGCAGGCGCTGGCTGCGCAGCTGGTGTGCCCATGACCACAGCCCCGACCGACGTTGGCATTGGCGCCAACGATCTTGTGTTCGCCTGCGATGGCACGCAGGCCTACATCTACCAAACGGCAGCGTTCAACGCCGGCCTGCCCGTCGCCGCCGTGGGTGCCGGCACGCCCGGAAACAGCAGCCAACTGAGCTGCGCCTCATTCAGCAATTCCGCCTATGTCGCCCCGTACCAGGCACACGCCTGGTATATCGGCGCTGCGGGTGCGGGGGCGCCGCCTGACACGCTGTCGCTCTACCGCGCGCATTACGTCGGCAATGCGCTCGTCTCCGACGAAATCATCCGTGGCGCGACCAATCTGCAGATTGCCTACCTCACCGGCGGCACCAATTTTGTGAACGCCGCCGCAGTAGGTGGAGCCTGGAATACGGTCAACACCGTGCGCCTCGCCCTCACCCTGCAAACCCTGACGAACCCGAACAACGCGACGAACCCGGAACCTCTGGTTCGCACCTTCGAGACCACCATCCGCGTGCGATAAGACCATGCCCGACTACCGCAACCTACGCAGCTCTCCAGACGCAACGCCACGCAGTGGCCGGGCACGGCCACAACGCGGAGTCGCGCTCATCGTCGCCCTGATCCTGCTCGTCGTGATAACCCTCATCGGACTGGCAGCCATCCGCACCTCCACCATGCAGGAAAAGATGGCCGGCAACACCTTTGACCGCGCCCAGGCGTTTCAAGTCGCGGAGGCCACCCTGCAATTCGCCTCAGCCACCATCCTGCCGCCCGCCGCCCCGCCCGATCCAGCAACTTCCCAAGCCAACACCTACACAGACTGCGCCAACAACCCCTGCCTGGACAACCCGGTGAATGACCCCAACGTCCCGCTCAACGCCTGGACCTTGCCCCCCACGGCCACCAGCGCCAGCGGCGGCACCACAGCCATCGTCTCCCTCTACGGCAACAACCCCTCCTACATCACCCAATACATGGGGCAATGCAGCGACGACGGCAACGGCAACTTTCAATTCACCAACGACGAAAACAACCAGGGCGGCGGCGGCTCGCTCAAAACCGCCGGCCAGTGCTACCGAATCACCGCGCGCAGCAACACCCCAGGGACCGGAGCCCCCCCGCAAGACCGCGCACAAGTCACATTGCAAGCGATTTTCAGAACCAATTGATGTCCCGCTTGAGCCAGAACAACCCCTTACGCTTTACGGAGCCTGCCATGTCATTGACCCGCTCACTCATTCTCAAACCCACCCTCGTCGCCCTGTGCTCCATTCTGGCCGGAATGCCACTGGCGCAAGCCGCGGTCACCATCGACCAAAGCCCCCTCATTCTTCAAAAACCGATTCCACCCAATCTGGTGCTGATGCTCGATGATTCGGGATCAATGGCCTGGGATTACATGCCCGACACTGCGTCCGGCATCAATTCAGCGACCAATGGGACTTACTACAATCCGAATATTAAATATATTCCGCCAAAAAAAGTTGATGACAGCAGCTATCCAAATGCTAGCTTTCCATACGCATGGATTGATGGATTCAATACCGGAAGCGGATCAACAAATATTCAGGTTTATTCATCACCATACAAATCGTTTTCATACTTCACATACAAATATGTGGGCGGCAGCATTACAACCTGTGGGTCTCAATATCAAGGCTACAACTGCGTCTTTGTCTACAATGATCCAGCTAATGGCACAGAAAAATACATAGGCCAGAGCTGCTCGGGATTTAACGCAAACTGCACAACCAACAGCGCACAACAACAAAACGTCGCCAACTGGTTCTCTTACTATCGAACCAGAATATTGATGGCAAAAACTGGGTTGACTCTCGCATTCTCCAGCCTGGATTCCAACTACCGCTTTGGCTTCGCCTCGATCAATGGCAGGAATATGGCAAAAATACCCAGCTCTCCGGCGCCCTACACCTACTGGTCGCCAAATAATGCAAACAACAAAATCGCTGCCGTCAGCCCTTTCGGAGATGGCACCAGCGGCACACAAAAAGCCAATTTCTGGGATTGGATCACAACCATCACTCCCAATAACGGTACCCCCTTGCGCTCGGCCTTGAAAGCTGTCGGTGAATATTATCGCACCGATCAACCATGGCAGACCAGCGATTCGAATCAAACTGAATATACATGCCGCCCTGCCTATACCATTCTCACCACAGACGGATACTGGAATACTGACTCCGATACATCCATTGGCGTAGGAAATGTGGACGGAACAGATGGCCCCGCCATCACAACTCCGTCCAATTATCAACGCATTGCTGCGCAGCCCTATTCAGATACAGCGTCCGACACCCTTGCCGATGTTGCCATGCAATACTGGCAAAACGACCTGCGCCCGGCGCTTGCAAACGAGGTGCCAGCAACCCCTAGCGATCCGGCCTTCTGGCAGCACATGACCACATTCACCATGGGCTTGGGCTACACGCCAACAGGCATCACCCCCAGCGCACTCACGCAAGCACAGATTTTCAGCTGGGCGCGCACCGGCACACCGCCTACAGGGGTGACCAATATGACCTGGCCGACCCCCGCCGCTGACAGTGTCAACAATATCGCCGACCTCATGCACGCCGGGGTGAATGGCCATGGCGACTTTTTCTCGGCAAAAAATCCGACGGATTTTCTAAATGGCATCAAATCCGCACTTGCGCAGATTCAGGACCGCAAAGGCGCTGGAAATGCCATCACACTTTCCGCCACCAACACGACCGCATCTGCCAACTCGGTTTATCGTTTCCTTGCCTCGTATTACACAGGTCAATGGACTGGCTCACTGACAGCGGAAACACTCAACCCGACAAATCAGACTTATACACAGGCATGGACCGTCAACACCGTATTCCCAAGTGCGGCCAACCGGAATGTCTGGAGCGTCAACCGCACGGCCAGCACCACCAACACCCAGACGCCAGTTGCGTTCATTCTGGGCAGCGCAAACACCTTGCCCGCACTCGACGCACCACTGCTTGCAGGACTGGATTATTACATCGGCGGCACCAAACAGGGCACCACCCGGGCCGCCATGCTAAATTACTTGCGTGGCGATAATTCAGATTCCACGCTGCGCCAGCGTAAGGCCGTACTAGGTGATGTAGTTTCTTCAACACCGGTTTATATTGCTGCACCAGATAAAACCTTGTTTGTCAATGCCACTTTTCCAGGCGCATCAACTTACGCCGCTTTTGTAGCCTCAAAAACCAATCGCACGCCCTTGGTCTATCTCGCCGCGAATGATGGCATGCTCCATGCCTTCCGCGTCAAGCAGGGTTTGACCAACGGCACTCTTGACCCAAACAAGCCCGCAGGTCAGGAGATTTTTGCCTACCTGCCAGGCGGTGTACTGGCACAGAGCGCAAATAGCACGGCAGGCATCAGCAATCTGGCCAATCCACAATATGGCGTGGTTGACGGTGTAACAGGCGCCCAGGCGGTGCCGCATCAGTATTACAACGATGGCCGCATCACCACGCAGAGTGTTTACATGAACGGCGTGTGGAAAACCATTCTGATTGGCACGACAGGCCGTGGACCGGCAAAATCCATTTACGCCATGGATATTACAAACCCCGATAATTTTGAAAGCGCAACGACCACCGCGAATAATATCCTTTGGGAGCGCTCAGCAGGTGATACCGGCTCCTGCACTGGCAGCATTACAAGTGGATGCAGCAGTTATATCGGTCAAATGACCGGTACACCAGTCATTGCTCAAGTCAAGGATGGGGTGAATACAAAATGGGTTGTTTTTATCGGAAATGGTTATAACAGCACCATGAATAAACCAGCCTTGCTGCAATTTGATCTTGCCACAGGTGCGTTGAATGTGCGCGCAACCACAGGGGCAACCAACGACGGCCTGGCGGAACCTGGTTTGGCACAGCCCGATACAAAAACGGGAATTTCAACCCAGGCCTTTGCTGGCGACCTCAACGGCAATGTCTGGTCGTTCGATCTCACTGCGAGCACAGGGGCGGGCACAAAAATCTTTCAGGCAAAAGATGCCAATAATGCTGCGCAACCGATCACATCGCTAATTTCCTTGAACTACGACAGCAAAGCGAAGATGACATGGGCTTACTTCGGAACGGGCCGTTACCTTTCCGACTCGGATGTGTCTTCTGCCCAAGTGCAAACCTGGTACGGAATTAAAGTTGCGACCGATTCCACAGCACTGCCTGCTCCCTCAGTTGTCAGTGCAACCACAACCCGCACGAACCTGACCCAGCGCTCCATTCTCTCGGAGATCAGCGCGGGAAATGGCAACCTGTTGCGCGCAACCAGCCCTGCAACGGCGAATGACATGAATAGCAAGCTGGGATGGTATATGGATTTATCCACACAAAATGGTGAGCGCATCATCAACCGAACCCAGTTCATAGGCGGCCTGGCGCTGGTGACTACCATGATTCCCAAGGTGAGCGATCCATGCAACACCGTGCCATCCGGGGCCGTGATGCTGGTTGATCCTTTTACTGGCGGAAATTTCACGTCGGATATCGGCTTGGGCACAACGTCAATCACGGTCAATAACGCGAACAAAATCATTCCATTCAACGGCATGGTGTATTCCGTTGGCCCGGCTGCCGGCGTGACGGGAAGTTATGATAAAAATGGAAAAATTGGTCTGCAATTCAATAATATGAGCGGTTCTCCGGTCAACCTCGGCCCAATTACCGCCCCCGGCACCGGTGCGGGGCGGGTGTCGTGGCGTGAGTTGAATAATTGAAACCGCCGCCTCCCTGAAATGAAAGCGCGCCTGCCATGAATCGCAATACAAAACATGCCACGCCACCCCGAAGCGGTGTGGCTGGTTTCTCCCTGATCGAACTGATGATTGTGGTGGCAGTCATTGCTGTCATTGCATCGATTGGTTATCCCTCTTACATCAACAGCATTGTCAAAACGAAGCGCGCTGCGGCAGAGGGTTGTGTTTCACAATATGCTGGTTATATGGAGCGGTTTTATACCGTGAACCTGCGCTATGACAAGGACGCGGCGGGTGCGGACAACCCCGTCGTTGGCGCCACCCCAGCGCTGACGCTGGATTGCGCCGGGCCGCAAAACTCGGGGGCCGACTATCAGTTCCAGGTTGCAGCTCCCACCGCAAGTACCTATACCGTGACGGCAACGCCCCTGGGCGCACAGCTCAGTCGAGATACAACGTGCGGCGCCTTAAGCATTGATCAGGCCGGCACCAAACTCCCGTCGACGAACGGATGTTGGTGAACTGCAACTGACGTGTGGCACGGGCCTGCCTGCGACAAATCCCCCCCGAAATCGAGGGCTGCGCTCCTGCTGCAGATTAAGGGCGCAGCCTGTGGATTCGCCTATCCTGCGATGCAAGTCCACTCCGACGGGAGTTTGCATCATGGCCAAGGTCGATTCATTGCGTCAGGGCATTTCTGGCAAGGCGCGTCAGTTCCGCGCTGTCTGCGGCTTCACTCTGGTCGAGATTCTGATTGTTTTGCTCGTGGGCGCCGTTCTGTTCGGACTCGCTGCGCCCTGGATGCGGGGCTGGGTGATGCAGCATCACCTCTCCACCACCACGAATTCGCTCCTCTCGGCATTCCATCTGGCGCGGCAAACAGCGATTGGGTTGCATCGACCTGTCAGCGTGTGCGCAGGAGCAGCCGGCGCCTGCCACAGACCCGCGGCCTGGGATTGGTCCAAAGGGTGGATCGTGTTCGTTGATCGCAACCGCAACGGCGTTCTGGATGGCGAGGAAAAGCCGCTCCACACAGGGTCAGCCTCTCACGCGGATCTCGCCCTCGCGGCAAACTCGCCGCTGAGAAAAGGCGTGATCTTTACTGCACTGGGCTTTGCCGAGCAACCTGGCGGCGCCTTTGCCGCGGGGCGCCTGCGCATCTGCGCACCCTTGCCCATTGTCAAAAATGCGCGAGATCTCGTTTTGTCAAAATCCGGCAGACTGCGCCTGGAAGAAGCAGATTTCTCCGGCGCCTGTCCCGCGCCTTAACCCTGGACGCCTTCCCAAATTGGCAGATCCAACCCTCCTGCCTTGGGCCGCGGCGCTCGGCGCAGGCCTGCTGATCGGCATGGAGCGCGAGCGACGGCAACCCCCGGAGTCGCCCGCTGGCTTGCGCAGCTTCGTGCTGGCCTCGCTTGCGGGAACAACTGCTGCGGTGCTGGGGCCGCTCGCACTGGCCGTCGTGCTTGCGGCGTTCGCGTTGCTGACGTTTTCCGGTTACCTGCTGACCCGTCAATCCGACCCCGGGCTGACCACGGAGTTCGCGCTGTTGCTGACGGTCTTGATCGGCGCGCTGGCGCAGAGCACACCAGGATGGGCAGCCGGACTGGCCGTCGTCGTCGCAGGGGTACTGGCGTCTAAAACCACCTTGCATGGCTTTGTGCGCAACGTGCTGAGCACACAGGAAATGGAGTCCGCCCTGCTGCTGGCTGCCGCTGCTCTTGTTGTGCTGCCTTTGCTGCCAGATCACAAAATTGCCTGGCTTGCGGGGCTGAATCTGCACACGCTCTGGCTGCTGGCGGTGTTGGTGATGGCGATCCAGTCGCTGGGGCATATTGCCGTGCGGGCACTCGGCAGCCGACGCGGTCTGGCGCTTTCGGGTCTGGCCGGCGGCTTTGTCTCCAGTACAGCCACCATCGCCAGCATGGCGCAGCGCGCACGGCTGGCGCCCGCCGCGCGAACGGATTGCCTGCGTGCGGCCCTGCTGTCCAACGTGGCCACCGTGCTGGAGCTGAGCGCCCTCATCGCCTTGATTCAACCCGCCTTGCTCACCGGCCTGCTCCCTGCTGTGGGGCTGTATGGCGCAGGGGCACTGCTCGCCGTTGGCGCAACGTGGCGGAAGGGGTCAGGCGCCGAGCCCCTGCTCCCTTCCGCCACAACGCCGCAAGCATCCGCCAAAAAACGCCCCTTCCAGCCCCTGCACGCCGTGCTGTTTGCCTCCATCCTCGCCGGTGTTTTGCTCGTTGCCGACATGACGCGGAGTTGGCTGGGCAGCAGCGGTGCCATTGTTGCCACGGGCCTGGCCGGCTTTGCCGATGCGCATGCTGCATCGGCTTCGGCGGCGCAATTCGCAGCCAGCGGCGCCTTCACCCCATTGCAGGCCTTGCTGGCCATCGGCCTGACGCTCTCAACCAATGCCATCAGCAAGATGATCGCGGGATTTGCCGGTGCGCAGTGGAGGTTTGGCGTGGCGAACGCCGCGGTGCAAACCGGCATCGTCAGCCTGTTCTGGCTCGGGCTCTGGCTGGGTACCCCCTTCCTGCACAAAGCGCACGGCTAAAATCAACTGGTTTGACAGAGCGTTCGCCGCAATGCGCAGCGCGACCTGCACCACGCCACTGCCTGCACCGAAGATCACAGCGGCCCGTCCCGACTTTCAGTTTCTCCTTCCTGCATGAATACCGACGCCTCCCATCCGCCAGCCACCGACGACAGCCCCCTGATCGCGGAGCGCCGCGCCAAACTCTCTGCACTACGCAACACCGGCCCGGCATTCCCCAACGACTTCAAACCCGCGCACCAGGCCATCAGCCTGCAGGCGCAGCATGGTGGCGACGAGCCCGAGGCGCTGGAAGCCGCCGCGGTGCGGGTGCGGGTGGCCGGGCGCATGATGCTCAAGCGCGTCATGGGAAAGGCGAGTTTCTCCACCCTGCAAGACGGCACCGGGCGCATCCAGATTCACGTCTCCAACGATGTCACCGGCGAAGATGCCCACGCCGCGTTCAAGCACCACGACCTGGGCGACTGGATCGGCTGCGAGGGCGTGCTGTTCAAAACGCGCACCGGCGAGCTGACCATCCGGGCGGAGCAGGTGCGCCTGCTGGTCAAGTCGCTGCGCCCGCTGCCCGACAAGTTCCACGGCCTCGAAGACGTGGAAACCCGCTACCGCCAGCGCTACGTCGATCTGATCGTCACCCCCGAGTCGCGTGAGCGCTTTGCCCTGCGCAGCAAGGCCATCGCGGCCCTGCGCGGTGAGATGCTGGCCGCCGGATTCATGGAAGTGGAAACGCCGATGCTCCACCCCATTCCAGGCGGCGCAGCGGCCAAGCCGTTCACCACGCATCACAATGCCCTGGATCAGCAGATGTATCTGCGCATTGCGCCCGAGCTGTATCTCAAGCGTCTGCTGGTGGGCGGCTTTGAGCGGGTGTTCGAGATCAACCGCAATTTCCGCAACGAGGGCCTGAGTCCGCGGCACAACCCCGAATTCACCATGATGGAGTTTTACGCCGCCTGGTGGACCTACCGCGACCAGATGGACTTCACCGAGGCACTGATCCGCAACACGGCCCAGATCACCTGCGGCACCGCCGTGCTCACGCACCAGGGCCGCACGCTCGACCTGAGCGCTCCGTTCGCCAGGCTCACCTTGCAGCAGGCCATCCAGAAGCACGCGCCTGATTACACCGATGCCCAGCTGGCCGATGACGGCTTCCTGCGCGGAGAACTGCGGCGCCTCGGCGCCGACCATGCATCGCACAAACTCAAGGGAATGGGCCTGGGCGCGCTGCAACTCGCCCTGTTCGAAGAGGTTGCCGAGCACCTGCTGTGGGAGCCAACCTTCATCGTCGACTACCCCGTCGAAGTCTCGCCGCTGGCGCGCGCGTCCAATGCAGACGCCAACACCACCGAGCGCTTCGAGCTGTTCATTACCGGTCGTGAAATTGCCAACGGCTTCTCCGAGCTCAACGACCCCGAAGACCAGGCCGCTCGCTTCCAGTCGCAAGTGCAGGCCAAGGAAGCGGGCGACGACGAAGCCATGTATTTCGACGCCGACTATGTGCGCGCACTGGAATACGGCATGCCGCCAGCGGGCGGCTGCGGCATCGGCATCGACCGACTGGTCATGCTGCTCACCGACGCGCCCAGCATCCGCGACGTCATTCTCTTCCCCGCTCTGCGCTTCGAGGGCTGAACCTCATGTCCACCCTCATCTGCGGCTCACTCGCGTTTGACACCATCACCACCTTCGACGGTCGCTTTGCCGAACACATCCTGCCCGACAAGGTGCACATTCTGAACATCAGCTTTCTCGTCCCCACCATGCGGCGCGAGTTCGGCGGCTGCGCCGGCAATATCGCCTACAGCCTCAACCTGCTGGGCGGCGATCCGCTCATCCTGGCCACGCTGGGCGAAGACGGCCAGAGCTATCTCGACCGGCTCGACACCCTGCGCATCCCCCGCACCCACGTCGGGCAATTGGCCGACAGTTTTACCGCGCAGGCGCACATCATCACCGACCGCGATAACAACCAGATCACCTCCTTCCACCCCGGTGCCATGGGCAGAGCCCACGAATTGCCCGTGCCGCTGGACGCGGGCGTGCAACTGGCCATCATTGCCCCCGATGGCCGCGCCGCCATGATCGACCATGCGGCGCAACTCGCGGCCGCGCACATTCCGTTCATTTTCGATCCGGGCCAGGGCATGCCCATGTTCGACGGTGCAGACCTGCGCGACTTCATCGCCAAGGCCACCTGGGTTGCGGTCAACGACTATGAAGCCGAGCTGCTGGTTGAGCGCACCGGCTGGAGCCTGGACCACATCGCCACACAAGTGCAGGGCCTGGTGGTCACGCGCGGCGAGCATGGCTGCCGCATCTGGAGCGATGGCGGCGGCGCCACCGACATTCCCGGCGTGCCCGCCCGCGAAGTCTGCGACCCAACGGGTTGCGGCGATGCCTTTCGCGCCGGACTGCTGTTTGGCCTGTCCAGCGGCTGGACGCTGGCGAACAGCACGCGCCTGGGCAATGTGCTGGGCGCAGAGAAAATCGCCGTTCATGGCCCGCAAAACCATCACCTCACGCTGGAAAGCGCGCTGCGCCGCATGGCCGAGGTTTACGGCGCCGCACCACAGGCGCTCTAAGCGCCCCCAGGGTCGGCTCGCCGACCCGCCCCCCCGAGGGGTCAAGGACACTTGGGGTGGCCCTGCGTTTCCTTGAGAGCCCGAACTTAAACCGCGCTCACACTGCTTGCAAATTCACGTCGCCCGGATTGAAATGCGAACTGTGGAACGTATCTAGCCTGTGCTAGTCTGAACAACAGTGTCCACACCCAGAATCGGAGTCATTCCATGAACGAACAACGCGATTACACCGTTTACGCCCAACAGGGCGGCGCAGCAACGGTGCGCAACAAGGTGTTGCGGCAGACCTATTCGCTGCTGGCCCTTTCCCTGATTCCCACCGTCATCGGCGCGTGGGTGGGCATGGCAACCGGGATCAACCTGGCCATGGCGCAAAGCCCCGGCATGACCATGATTGTGTTTCTGGTCGGCGCCTTCGGCTTGATGTTCGCCATCGAGCGCACCAAGAACTCCAGCGCCGGAGTCGGCCTGCTGCTGCTCTTCACGTTCTTCATGGGCGTCATGCTGTCGCAAATGCTTGGTTTTGTGCTCGGCATGAGCAACGGGCCGCAACTCATCATGCTGGCCTTTGGCGGCACGGCGGTCATTTTTGGTGCCATGGCAACGCTGGCCAATGTGATCAAGCGCGACTTGTCCGGCTTGTCGAAAATGCTGTTCGTCGGCGTCATCCTGCTGATTCTGGCCGGCATTGCCAACATCTGGCTGCAACTGCCGGCACTGATGCTCACCTTCTCCGTTGTGGCCATCGTCATTTTCTCGGCCTTCATGCTGATTGATGTGCAGCGCGTGATCAACGGCGGCGAGACCAACTACATCACGGCAACACTCGCCATCTATCTCGATATTTACAATGTGTTCGTCAACCTGCTGTCCATCCTGAGCTTTTTCAGTGGCGGCGGTCGCCGCTGACCACCCGCTTGCAGATAAAAAACGCCCGCGACAGCGTGCGTTTTCGTTTGCGCGCTTCGCGTCAGTCGCGCTCAAAAACGGCCATCGACTCGACATGCGCCGTGTGCGGAAACATATTCATCACCCCGGCCGCTCGCAAGGTGTAGCCGCCGTGATGCACCAGCAAACCGGCATCCCGCGCCAAAGTCGCTGGATTGCACGAGACATACACAATCCGCCTAGGAGGGGTGAACGGCACCCAGGGGGCGTTGGTCTCCAGCGGCAAACTCTCGGCCTCCAGGTGTTCCGCGCTGGGTGCCAACTTGCCGCCAAGGGCCTGCACCAAGGCTTTACACAATGCCAGCGCGCCATCCCGCGGCGGGTCCACCAGCCACAAATCCGCCTCACCGTAAGCGCGCAGATCCGCTGCGTTCATCTCGAACAGATTGCGCGCGGAGAACGCCACCTTGTCCTGCAAACCGTTCTGCAAGGCGTTATCCAGCGCACGCGCCACCAGCGTGGCGCTGCCCTCAACTCCGAGCACTTTGCGCGCCTGTGTGGCAATCGGCAGGGTGAAATTGCCAAGGCCGCAAAACCAGTCAATAACCCGGTCTGTGGCCTGCGCCTTGAGCAGGCGGAGCGCGCGGGCCACCATGACACGGTTGATCTGCGGATTCACCTGGGTGAAATCGGTCGGGCGGAATGGCATGGTGATGCCGAACTCCGGCAGGGCGTACCGCAGCGGCTCGGCATCCCCACCCAGCAGCGTCACCGTATCCGGCCCCTTTGGCTGCAACCACCACTGCACCTGGTGCGCGACGCCAAAGTCGCGCAGAAGTTGACGGTCGGCATCGGTCAACGGCTCCAGATGCCGCAAGACGAGAGCGGTCACGCTGTCGCCCATGGCCAATTCGATTTGTGGCGCACGCTCGGGCCGGGAGAGGCTAGCAATCAGGTCGCGCAGGGGAAGCACCAGATCCGAAACGCGCTGCGGCAAAATGGCGCAACTGCGCATATCTGCCACATAACTGGAACCTTTTTCATGGAATCCAACCAGAACGCCGCCCTTTTTAACAACCAGACGGACGGTCAGCCGCGCCCGGGTGCGGTAACCCCAACTTGGCCCGGCGATTGGGCGCAACAAGGTTTGTGGCTTCAGGCGGCTGAGATGCCAAAAATCATCTTCCAGGATGCGTTGCTTGAATGCCAGCTGGGCGGCAGGATCGACATGCTGCATGCTGCAGCCGCCGCACACGCCAAAATGGGGGCATTTTGGCGTCACCCGGCTACTGGCCAGGTTCGCCCAGGCGACCGCCGTGCCTGACTCCCAGTTCCGCTTGCTGCGCGAGATTTTGGCCTGAACCCGCTCTCCGGGCAGGGCATTGGCGACAAAAATCACCTTACCGTTTTCACTCCTGCCGACGCCACGCGCCTCAAGATCCAGGCTGTTGATCTGCAGCCATTCCAGTCGTTCACGTTGTTCCATAGGGCTATTGGAACAGATGCCCTACCCGAGAACCGCAAGGCGCGCTCAAGAATGCGCAGTGACGCTGAAAGCGCCCCGGCGCCTGCATGCGAACTGATTCATGCCGCAGGGGGTTGCTCTGGCCAGGCGGCCAGATACTCCTGCCAATGCGATTCTTGCGCCGCAAGTGTGCCCAGCGTCTGGCGCAGAACCTGCATTTCATCGGCGTATTCCGCCGCAGACAAGCCGCCGCGCATCAACTGATATCGGCAATACAGCAGATAGGTGTTCATGACATCGGTTTCGCAATAACGCCGGATGTCGTCGGTCTGCCCCGCTTGCCAGGCCTCGTAGACCTTGCTGCCGTCCATCCCGAGCTTGCCGGGAAAACCGCACAATTTCGCCAAAACGTCCATGGGCGCGTTCGCTCGAGGCTGATAGAGCGCCAGCAGATCCATCAAGTCCAGATGGCGGGTGTGATAGCGGGAAATGTAGTTATTCCACTTCATTTCCCGGTCATCCTCGCCCATATCCCAGTATTTTGGCGCGACGATGCCGTGCACCAATCCGCGGTAATGCAGCACGGGCAGGTCAAATCCGCCGCCATTCCACGAAACGAGTTGCGGTGCGTGTTTTTCGATCACCCGAAAAAAGCTCTGCACCACCTGCCCTTCCTGCCCCCCATGATCGACAAAGGAATGAATCTTCAGCCCTTCGTGGTTGCGAAAGGTGCAGGAAATGACGAGAACCTTCTGACAATGCACCGGCAGAAAGTCGCTGCCGGTCTTTTCAAACCGTCGCGCCTGCGCCTGGAGCACGGCGGCATGGTCGTCCAGGTCGGCATCCGCCAAGCCTGCGGCGCGCAGCGCGATCGGGTCTGGAATGGTTTCAATGTCAAACGTGACGATGGGGGTGCGGATCATGGAGTCGCGTCCTCAGCGCGTCAAAGGAGGGCGCCCTTGTCTACCCCGTTGCGCGCCAGGCGCCCCTTGAGTTTGAGCAAGGCCTCTTGCTGGATTTGACGCACCCGCTCGCGCGTGAGGCTGAGGCGCTGCGCCAGGGATTCCAGGGTTTCCAGTTCGCGGCCGTGCAAACCGAAACGCGCTTCAATGACCTCGCGCTCGCGCTCGGCCAGCGCACCAACCCAGGAATCGACCAAGACCTCAACTTCGCGCGTCTGGGTCTGGTCTTCCATGCTGAGCGCCTCCTGGTCGGCAAACTGATCCGCGTAGCTCTCGCCGGATTGCGTTTCGCGCAGGGCGTCGAGGGAGGTGGGTTGTTCGGCAAGCGCCAGCAAATCGGCAACTTCTTCCGTGCTTTTTCCGAGCAAGGCCGCAACATCTTCGACGGAGGTTTGCCCGCGATAGGTCGCGGCTTGCTCCAGATGCTTGCGCGCCCGCAGCACCTGGTTGAGTTCCCGAATGATATGAACCGGCAGGCGGATCGTGCGGACTTGTTGCATAAGCGCGCGCTCGATACTCTGACGGATCCACCAGCTGGCATACGTTGAAAATCGAAACCCACGTTCAGGCTCGAATTTTTCGATCGCGTGGATCAAACCGAGATTGCCCTCTTCGATCAGATCGCCCAGGGCGGCGCCGCGTCCGACATAGGCCTTGGCGATGCTCACCACCAACCGCAGGTTGTGCTCAACCATCGCTTGTCGCGCGCTGAAATCCCCTGCTTTGGCGCGGGTTGCCGTCTCGAACTCCTGCTCCGGCGTGAAGAGTGGTTTGGCGCGGATGTGATTGAGGTAGGACTGCAGGGCACTAACACCCGATTCGTCATCGATCGCAGCAAGTGACGCGGGCGGGCACGGAGCCCCTTCAGGCAATGACGCGGGCTGCGCATTTGCAGCCGCCGCGTGTTGTTGCGCCAGCTTGTTCAACTCTTCGGCGTTGCGCGCTGCGGCCGATGCGCGTGCACCCTCGCCGGACGCAGGCTTGACAGGAGAAGCCGATTTGCGCGCGCGCGTCATGCTGCAGAATCAGGGCTGCTTGGGCAACAGCCCGACCGGGTCGATGGATTTGCCGCGCAGGCGAATCTCGAAATGCAGTTCCACACGCGGTGCATCCGTCGATCCCATTTCCGCGATTTTCTGCCCGCGCTTCACCGACTCCCCTTCTTTGACCAGCATGACATTGTTGTGGGCGTAGACACTGATGTAGTTGTCGTTGTGCTTGACGATGATGAGCTTGCCAAAACCGCGCAGTTCAGAACCCGCATAGACCACGCGCCCCCCGGCTGCGGCGTACACCGGATCGCCCAGATTGCCCGCAATGTCGATGCCCTTGCTGGTCGTTCCATTGAATCCCTGAATGATTTTTCCGCTTGCGGGCCAGGACCAAACGATTCCGTCATGCGTTGCCGTGGCCAGATTGCTGGCAAGGACGACCGGCCCGCTGGGCGCGGGTGCAGCCGATGCGGCAGGCTGCGGCAGAACAACCGCCGCTGCGGGTTTGGCAGGGGGGGCAGTTGTTGCGCCCGGTGCCGGTTTGACGGGCGCGATTGGCGCCAGCGGCGTGACGGCGAAACTCTGCGCCGCGCCTGCACTGGGCGGGAGCGGCTCGGAAGCCTCTGCTGTGGGCGCAGCACCCTGAGGAGGCGCAACGCGAAGCACCTGGCCCACCTCGATCACATTGGGATCGCTGAGGTTGTTCCATTGCGCCAGGGTCTGCCAGGTCGTGCCGTACTGCAAGGCGATGCGCCGCAGGGTATCGCCCGGCTGCACGGTGTAGTAACCCGGCTGCCCCGCCAGCGAGGATGACGCTGCGGTTGCAATTCCTGCAGGCGCCGCCACGGCGGTTGCAGGCGGTATGGCATTGCCGCGGGAAACGGGCTGGAAGTTCTTTTGCTCAACCGGTACCGGCGCCAGCGAGACGGAGGTGCACGCCCCCAAAAACGAGGCCGCAAACAAAGAGAGAGCAAACAGTGCGATGCGCATGGTGTCAAATTTCAATTCAGGTCAAACCGGATTTTAGAGGGACGAATTTGGCACCTTCGAGGGGTTTGACATCAAATGTTGTCGCCGAGCGTTTACGGTAAAGCAGCAGTTGCTGTGGATCGCCAATTGGAGCAATCAGCACCCCCCCCACCGCCAGCTGATCGAGCCACGCCTGCGGCACAGCGAGTGCAGCAGCGCCCGACAAAATCACATCGAAAGGCGCGCCCTGCACACAGCCAAGCATGCCATCACCCAGAATCAAGCGCAGATTCGGAATGCGTAACGCACGCAGATTATTACGCGCCAGATCATGCAGGGCGCGAATGCGCTCGACACTGTAGACATCTGCCGCCAGCCGTGCCGCAACAGCAGCCGCATAGCCGCAGCCAGTGCCAATATCGAGCACCTTGCCCAGACTCGCGC
>JAFGXB010000180.1 GCA_016936875.1 Burkholderiaceae bacterium
TCGCTTGGCTCTGGGTGATGATCGCGGCGAAGGCCGCCCGCTCATGGGGCCGATCGCCCAGGAAACGGTCCTTGAGGGAGAGCACCTCGTCGCGCAAGCTGCGCAGCTCCAGCGCCCGCCGCACGGATGAGACCAAGCGGTTGTTCTCCACGGGCTTCACGAGATAGTCGAGGGCGCCTGCCTGCATGCAGCGCACCGCGGTCTCGAGGTCATCGGTGGCGGTCATCACGATCACGGGAATGTCGGGGTAGTCGGCCGCTACCCGTTCAAGAAGCGCCTGGCCGGAGAGGTGGGGCATGGTGAGATCGAGCAGCAGCAGGCCGACGTCCTGTTCTGCCAATAACGGCAAGACAGCCCGGCTGTCCGCCAAGGTGAGGACATGGGTGAACCCGGCGCTGCGCAGCAGCAGGCTGACGCTGCGCAGCACTGGCGGCTCGTCATCGACGACCAAGAGGGGAAGGCGCGCTGCAACTGTGTGAACCATGCGGTTTCTCTCCTTGCGTGGGTCGTTTAGCCGGCCATGGCCGCTCGCGGCAGGTGCGGAGACTCGGCAGGACACGGCAGTGTCACCACGGCGCGCGTGCCCCGGCCCGGCTTGGAGGCAAAGCTCAGCTGCCCGCCGTGGGCACGCACGAGGGTGGCGCTGATGGCCAAGCCCAAGCCCGTCCCGCCGCTCGCCTGCTTGGTCGTAAAGAATGGATCACAAAGGCGCGCCAGGTGCTCCGGCGGGATGCCGATGCCCGCGTCCTCCACCGCGAGGACCAGGCAGCGCGCGGTGGGATCGAAACGGGTGGAGACTGTGACCTCCCGGCTCGGATCGGGCAGCGCCTCCAGGGCGTTGGTCACCAGATTGACGACCACTTGCTCGATGTGCTGCGGGTCGCCGCGCACGAGCGGGAGATCCGGGGCGAGATTGACGCGAAAGCGTTCGGTTTTCTTGTGGATCAGATGGGCGAGCAGGCGCATCCCGCGCTGCACCGAGTCATTGAGCGCAAACGTGGCCTGGAGACCCCGTGCGCTGGGCCGTGCAAAATCCCTGAGGTCATTGATGATCCGTTCGATATGCCGGGCGCCCTCATGCACATCCCGCATGAGGACCGGGATGGTCTCCCGCATCTCAGTGTAGGGCAAGCCGGCAAGCAGAAATTCGCCGTGCGCCTGCTGATGTCCATCCAAAATCTCCACGGCATCGGCCCAGGCTTCCTCTAACAGACGGATATTCGTCAGCACCAGCTGGTTCGGGTTATTGATCTCGTGCGCCACGCCAGAGATCAAGGTACCAAGGGCAGTCATCTTGTTGGCCTGAATCAGCTGCAGCTCCTGCTGTCGGGTCTGCTGCTCCAGGCGCTTGCGGGCGGTGATATCACCGATCGATCCGGCCATCCGGTAGACACGGCCGTTCTCGCGCCGGAGTCCAAGGCCCCGGACAAAGACCCAACCCACCTCCTGGTCGGGCCTCACAACCCTGACCTCGCACTGAAAGAATGGGGTATCGCCGCGCAGATGAGCCCGCAACGTCTCCCGGAAGCGTTCCCGATCATCGGGGTGGAGGTAGATTTGCCACGTATGTCCAGCCATCGCAGAGGCCTCTCTCACCAGGCCCAACATTCGGTAGGCATGGGCCGACACGTGGACGAGATCGGGCTCGACCAACCAATCCCACAAACCTTCATTGGCCCCTTGCATCGCGAGCATATAGCGCTCTTCGCTTTGGCGCAGGGCCGCCTCTGTCTGGCGGCGCTCGGCAATCTCTTGCTGCAAGGCTTGGTTGGCCAGTCTCAGTTCCCGCGCGTTCGCCCGCAAGCGCGCGAAGAGGGAGAGGAGATAGCCGAGCAGTGCCACCGCCGTCAGATAAAGCAGTAAGCGAAACAAGCGGGCGGGTCCTTCGAGCTTGGCATGCTGTTGCAGCAGCGCCTCCTGCAGCGCCCGCGCTTGTACGGTCGTCGGTGCGGCCATGAGCGCGCGCATCAATACCTCCATGCGCGGCAGCGTCGCGACGATGTAGCGGCCGTGCACAGCCAATGCGCGCAGGTCCTCTTGGACTGCAGGCGCTTTTGGCAAACGCTCGAGCGCTGCATGAATCTCCGCGCCTATCGTGCCTTCGGGCGTCTGCATGAATCGCAACAGAGCGATCGTCAATGCCTCAAGCTCGGCCACCAGCCTCGCCTGGCCGACTTTCGCCGCCTGGTTACGGAGGCGATGCAGGGTGTGGATGACATACGCCTTGGAGTTATTCAACAAGGCGTTGTCCGATTTGAAGTACTCGAGCAGCGTCAGCTTCTCCCGGAGCACCGCCGCCAGCGTCGCCACGCCCGGTTCGAAGATCTGCGCCGTTTCCTTCGGAGCGGTCACGCTCTGCTGCTGTAGGGTTTCAAGCGTCCTGGCTAGATTTTGGCCAGCCCGCGCCAGAGAGTCGTAGTGGGTAAGAAGCCCGGCCCGCGCGAGTAATACATTGCGGTCAAGCTCGGTGTCATGGAGCTCGAAGGTATTGAGGACTTGACTGATGCGCCCGAGCAGCGCAGGGTCGAGGCTTCTGCTCTGGAGCCAGAAGTAGGTGAGGAGCAAGAGCAAACCGCCCACGATGGCCAGCTGTTTTAAGGCTGCGCTTGTCACTGTGCCGCCTCCTGGGCGGGCATGGCCAGCGGCCGGCCCCGGTATTCCCCGGTCAGGGTGCGCAGGAATTGCACGATCAGGTCAATCTCTTGAGGAGGCAGCCGCCGATCCAATTGGACCCGCGCCATGGTAGCCACCGCCTTCTTCAAGGTGCGCGCCCGGCCGTCGTGAAAATAGGGAGCGGTCAGGGCGACATTGCGCAGGCTCGGCACGCGGAACACTTCGCGGTCGCGATCGATTTGGGTCACGCTGAAGCGCCCGAGATCGACCTCCTCACGGGAACCGGGAGGAGCATCCGGGTCTGAGAAAACCCCAAATTTGTTGAACAGATTGCCACCGATATTCCTCCCCTGGTGGCAGGCGGTGCAACCATAGTCTTTGAACAACTTGTACCCCTTGAGCTCCTCGGCACTGAGCACTTGAGGCTCGCCGCGAAGATAGCGGTCGAAGCGCGCATTGGGCGTGACTAACGACTTTTCGTAGGAAACGAGCGCATCCACCACGCTCGCGGGGCTCAAGCCCTCCGGATAAAGCGCGTCGAAGGCGGCCGCGTAATACGGATCGGCGTCCAGTTTTCCGAGCAGTTCTGGCCAGGTGTTGTTCATCACCTGGGGGTTGAGCAGCACCTGTTCGGCTTGCACCTCCAAGCTTGGCATACTGCCGTCCCAGTTGAAGGAGGCGTTGAACGCCACATTGAAGAGCGTCGGCGCGTTGCGGCTGAGGGAGGTGCCGTTAGCGGTCTTGGAGCGGGGCAAGCCGTCATCACCGCCCCGCTGCAGTTGATGGCACGTGGCACAGGACAGGCTGTTATCACGCGAGAGTCGAACATCATGAAACAAGCGTTCCCCCAACGCCACCTTCGCCGGGCCTTGTTCGACGGTGAGTGGCAGGGGCGCAATGGGTTCCTGAATTTCGGGAGCGGCCACGAGTGGTTGAGGCGAAGATATGATGCTCAGCAGTGCGACAAGACCCGCGGCACGCCGCCCTCGCTCCGCCCGAGAACGGTTGCCTGTGGATAGGTGCCCGGTCATTCACCCTTCTCCTTTATGCAAGGCATCGGACAGTTTCATGCGGCGATAGTTCCGTAGTTTCATAAGGTTTCATAGCTGACTGTCTGGCAAAACTCGTTTTTGAATCAAACCCCTTCCGGCACGGGAATGCAAGATAGAGTGCCATGGCAGATTCGCCATCCGGCGTGGATGATCCGAATGGCGACAAGAAGAACGAAGGGGTGGATATGCCATTTTTAGCGGGACCGATTCTTTTCCGGCACTGCATCATGTGCCCGCTTCAGCGACTGAGCGTCCCCGCCATTGAATCGGTAACAGTTCATATTTTTCGCGAGCAATCATTCCTTCATCGCCCGGCCTGAAAGCTTTTGAATAATCCTCGCGTCTATCTGGCGCGCTGGCCTGAAAACGAGCTCGTGTAGATAACCGTCTTGAACAGATTCAAGGTGCTCTCCCTCAAGGACCGTTTCCTGGGCGATCGGCCCCATGAGCGGGCGGCCTTCGCCGCGATCATCACCCAGAGCCAAGCGA